>JAEWLI010000064.1 GCA_023393375.1 Bacteroidota bacterium | reverse complement strand
CCAGTAATTAATATTTTACTAAACTCAATGATACATGTTTCATACTTCATTATTCAACTTATATAATATCCTCATTAAGCGGTATTACTATTTGGTAGTCTTATGCTTATTTTTACCAATAATGGGTTTTTCCCAAAGTACTCATTTGAAAGGAAAGGTAATAGATGCCGATGATCAGTCACCATTAATTGGTGCCCATATTAAATTAACAAACAAAGAAAATAATGCTACCACTTCTATAGTTGCCGATAAAGAAGGGAGATTTTCCTTCCCATCAATAAGTATTGGAAAAAATTACAACATAGAAGTATCATATGTGGGATATGAAGCTTATACCACAGAAATTTTAATGGATGCAGCTGAAAAAGATCTGGGTACTTTATCTATAAAACAAGGTACCGCCTATTTAAAGGAAGTGCGGGTTGTAGGGATAGCCGATAGGGTGGAGCAAAAAGGTGATACTACTATTTATAATGCAGATGCCTTCAAAACCGCTCCAGATGCATCAGCAGAAGATCTTGTCAGGAAGATGCCTGGAATTACCACGGAAAACGGCACTGTAAAAGCACAGGGAGAGGATGTGAAAAGAGTGCTGATTGATGGTAAAAGATTTTTTGGTGACGATCCTAATATGGCATTGAGAAATCTTCCTTCTGAGATTGTAGAACGGGTTCAGGTGTTTGATCAGTTGAGTGATCAGGCGCAATTTACCGGATTTGATGATGGGGAATCTGTTCGTACTATCAATATTATTACCCGTAACCGGGTACAAAACGGCACATTTGGGAGGGTTTCTGCGGGTTATGGAACCGATGATAAATATGCTGTCGGTGGTAATATTAATTTTTTTAAGGATGATCACCGGTGGACTGTTTTGGGTCAAACCAATAATGTAAATCAACAGAATTTTTCAAATGAAGATTTGATGGGTATGATGAGTTCATCCGGACCTGGAAGAGGTGGCATGGGTGGCATGGGTGGTGGCCGTCCAGGCGGTGGCATGGGAGGAGGGATGCGCGGTGGCCCTCCAGGTGGTGGTATGGGGTTTGGTAGCGTAGGCAACTTTATGGTCGGTGCGCAAAATGGACTTACTACTACCAACTCCTTAGGTGTCAATTATTCAGGTAAACCAACTGAAAAGCTTGAAGTAAACGGAAGTTATTTCTTTAATCAGTCTGAAAACCAAAGGACTCAATCTTCTGTAAGGAATTATTTTCTTCCGGGTATGGAAGATATCAGTTTAGTTGAGGACAATATTTCTTCCAATAAGAACCTGAACCATCGTTTTAATATGAGGGTAGAGTATGCTATCGATACCAACAATTCGATCATTATATCTCCGAGATTGACCTTTCAAGGGTATGAATCCATCAGTGAAATGTTGGCAGAACGATTTAGCGGGACATCCTTGCTTTCTGATACCCTAAACCGTAATACATCAAATAATACCGCATACACATTTTCAAACGACCTGCTATACAGACATCGATTTAATAAACCCCGCCGAACTATGTCCCTTAACCTTAGAACCTCAATCAATGACCGTAGCGGGGAGCAGTTCCAGGAGTCGGGACATCCTTTAAGTGAAGAGATTTCCGAGGATCATGAATTATATCGTCAAAGAACTGACAATGATAGCAAAGGTTATAACTATAATGTAAATGTAAATTTTACAGAGCCTATAGGCAAGCTGGCTATTTTACAGATGTCTTATGGTGCATCATATAGTAAAAATAATTCTGATAGGTATGCATATGTTTTCAATGAAGCAATGGGTGGATATACCGATCAGGATTCACTGTTCAGCAATGTATACCAGAACGATTACCTGACCCAACAACTAGGCCTGTCATATAGCATCAGAAAAAACACAATGAACCTTTCATTTGGATTGGATCAACAATGGGCTGCATTGACTGGCGAACGTTTATTTCCCGTGGAAAATTCATTGGACAAAAATTTTCAAAGCCTTCTTCCATCTGCCAGCCTGAATTACAGGTTTAAGAACATGAAGAACGTCAATATCAGATATAGAACCCGGACAAATGCACCTTCGGTAACCAATCTCCAGGATGTGATTGATAATAGTAATCCTACCAGGTTGTCGATGGGTAATCCCGCCCTTGATCAGGACTACCGTCATGATTTGTTTATCAGGTATGGTGGTGGAAACGCTGAAAAAGCCACATCTTTCTTCGTATTTTTGGGTGGTGGAATTACAGATAACTATATAACCCGGGCTACTTATATTGCCCAGAAAGATACTATGATTGCCGATAACCTGATTTTACCCCGTTTTGGCGAGATCAGTTATCCGGTTAATATGGATGGTTATTGGAATATCAGGTCTTTTTCCACTTATGGTATGCCAGTAAACTTTTTAAAAAGCAATTTAAACCTGAATGCTTCGGTTAGTTTCAGCAGGATTCCGGGTATGATAAATGAAGTAGCCAATTTTACCAATTCCTTAGGCTTGGGAGCAGGCTTCACATTGAGCAGCAATATCAGTGAGAAAGTTGATTTTACAATATCTACTATGGGAAATTATAATATTGAAAACAATACCAATCAAATTAATACCAATAGTAATTATTGGAGTCAGACCTCTTCAGGAAGGTTTAACTTAACTTTCTGGAAAGACCTTGTGTTCCGCACTGATCTTACCCATCAAATGTATAATGGATTGTCATCAGGGTATGACCAAAGTTATTACTTGTGGAACATCAGTCTTGGGAAAAAATTATTTAAAAATAAAAATGGGGAAATTAGAGCATCTGTTGCTGATGTGCTTAATAATAATCAATCCATCACCCATAATGTGACTGAATCATATACTGAGGATGTAATCAGTAATGTAATGAAACGTTATGCCATGATTTCATTTACCTATAATATCCGCAGTTTTAAATAACTCAGATCATTTAAGTCAAAATCACCACTTTTAACCTGGTACATTCACAACGGGGGTAAAAAGTGGTGATTTATTTTTCTGGCCAGTTGTAAATTGTTGAATGTCAAAGGTTTGTATACCTCTAAACCATACTTTTAGTTTCTGTAATTTCATATCTTGATTGATGTGTTATTTATAAATCATATGAAAGCTGAAATATCATCTCCTTCTATCAATAATATTTTAATATTTTGTTGCCAATAAACCATTAAAATTTTTAATTTCACATTTTTACGAAGTTTTTAATAAATAAATAGTAAGGAAATGTATCAGCAAAGCACAGAAAATTTTGGAACTTTCAAAAAAATCACACTCAGCAATGAAAATGGCATGTCGTTTAGTGTAATTCCAGACTATGGTGCCAATGTGATCGATCTTGAACTTTCATGTCGGGGTAAGTCATATCATATTATTGATGGTGTTAACGACGACCAGGAATTGATAAATGACAAAGCGTACAAAAGCAGCGTGCTTGCCCCATGGCCTAATCGGACAAAAGATGGCAAATTTACTTTCAATGGGAAGACTTATTCTTTGCCAATAAATGAAATTCCGCTTAATAATGCCTTGCATGGATTTATTTATAAGAAACCGTTTGTTGTTGATGAAACGATCCTTGAATCTGACTTCGCCAAAATAAAATTGTCACATCACTATCAGGGAAACGATCAGGGCTTTCCTTTTAAATTTAAAACCACTCTCATATATTCCCTTTCTGATAAAGATGGATTTCAGGTAGAAGTGGAGATAGAGAATATGGATCAACAGAAGATTCCCATGGGGTTTGGATGGCATCCGTATATTAAACTGCCTGTGAAAGCAAATGAATTGCATCTGCAGCTGCCACAATGTGAGCAGTTTGAAATAGACGATCAAATGATCATCACCGGCAAAACCATGGAATTCAACTCGTTTTCCATTTTTCAGAAGATCGATAATGCCCAATTTGATAGCTGTTTTAAGCTCACTTCAACAGAGGCTATAAGCACTACCATTTTACAGGATAAACAATCAGGAATTGATTTACATTTCTGGCAGGAAAGGGGTAAAAACGGGTTCGATTACCTCCAAATATATATTCCTGAAGCAAGACAAACCATTGCTCTTGAGCCCATGACCTGCTGTGTCGATGCATTAAACAACCAACGGGGATTGTTGGAACTTGTTCCAGGTACGGTTTTCAAAGGAAAATTTGGATTAAAGGCTATATAATAGCCAATTCCACAGCAGTGAATGTGCTGATTATGAAATAAACACTTATTCTATAAATTAAAGTCTCAATGGAAAACTTCTCGACGCTTGATTTAATTATTTTCTCAGCTTACTGTCTTTTCATTATTGGTTTGGGATTGTTCGTGTCCCGTGAAAAAAAGGGACATGTAAAGGATTCGCAGGATTATTTTTTGGCAAGTAAATCTTTGCCCTGGTGGGCAGTAGGTGCTTCGTTGATTGCAGCAAATATCTCAGCGGAGCAGTTCATCGGTATGTCAGGTTCGGCATATGCCATAGGCCTTGCCATTGCTTCATATGAATGGATGGCAGCTATCACATTGATTATTGTAGCTAAATATTTCCTTCCAATTTTTATAGAAAAGAAACTGTTCACCATACCTCAGTTTTTAGAACAAAGGTACAGTACCAACTTAAAGTCTATTCTGGCAATTTTTTGGATCGCCCTTTTTACATTTGTCAACCTCACCTCTGTATTATATCTAGGCTCACTCGCTTTGGATACGATAATAGGTCGCGGGGATGGATCAATGATTTTTCCAGCTATATTGGGCCTCGCTGCTTTTGCTGCGTTATATTCATTGTACGGGGGGTTAAAAGCCGTAGCATGGACGGATGTGGTTCAAGTAATTGTTTTAATTGGGGGTGGTCTCACCACTACCT
>JAEWLI010000038.1 GCA_023393375.1 Bacteroidota bacterium | reverse complement strand
TTTGGTGGAATTGTGGCCGTGCTTTTGGATAGAATGAAAAAATTGAATTCTTTGCTTACGAATAGAGCAATCCCTGGCTAGTTTTAGCCAGGGGGTGGCTCAGAGTTTTTCAGCAGACCCTAAATAGTCAGCTATATCAAATTTTGAAGTTTCCATTTCTCTACTTTTTAAATCGTTTACCAATCCACATTTGCTATTGGGCTATTTAATTTTTGCTCCGGAATCTCTGTTTAAATAGTTATCGTCACAAAAAAAAATGCCGGCAACATTACCGGCATTTTTCTTATAAACTTAAAACCAAAAATTATGATCTATAAAAACTGATTCATCAGGTTTTCATATAATTCCTGCTTACCACTGATCAGTTTAGGTTCGCCTACCTTCACAGCAAGGTCCCTGAGATTTTCCAGTGTCAATTCACCTTTTTCAAATTTGGCACCATCACCTGAATTGTAAGAATTATATCTATCATTGCGCATTTTGCGGAAATTTGATTGAGTCAACAGCTTGTCAGCTACAATTAACCCTCTTGCAAATGCATCCATTCCACCAATATGGGCAATAAATAAATCGTCCATATCAGTCGAGTTTCTTCTGATCTTAGCATCAAAATTCAAACCACCTGGTGCTATACCACCATTTTCCAACAAAATGATCATTACCTGAACAGCATCATAAATATCTGTTGGGAAATAATCAGTATCCCATCCGTTTTGATAATCACCACGGTTGGCATCGATACTACCTAACATACCTGCATCAGCAGAAACCTGTAAGTCGTGCGCAAAAGTATGACTTGCCAGTGTAGCATGGTTAGCTTCAATGTTAAGTTTGAAATCTTTGTCAAGACCTTGTGCCTTTAAAAATCCAATCACGGTAGCTGCATCAAAATCATATTGATGTTTGGATGGTTCCATTGGTTTAGGTTCAATCAGGTAGTTACCTTTAAAACCAATTTTTCTACCGTAATCCCGGGCTTTTCTTAAAAATTCGCCCATATGATCAAGCTCTTTTTTCATATCGGTGTTGAAAAGATACATGTATCCTTCTCTTCCACCCCAGAAAACGTAATTCTCGCCATTCAACTCCACAGTAGCATCTAAAGCTGATTTTACTTGTGCTGCAGCGTGACACAATACATTAAAATCAGGATTGGTAGCCGCTCCATTCATATATCTTGGATGTGAGAAACAATTTGCAGTACCCCACAACAGTTTTACACCCGTATCTTTTTGATATTGTTTGGCCATTGCTACCAGTTCCATCAGGTTCTTTTCTGATTCTACCACTGATGATCCCTCAGGTGCCAAATCCCTATCGTGAAAACAATAGTATGGTGTGCCTAATTTTGTAAAAAACTCAAATGCTGCTTCCATACGGAATTTTGCATTGTCCATCGCATTGCTACCTTTGTTCCAAGGCATATTTCTGGTTCCTGAACCGAAAGGATCAGAACCCTCACCTACAAATGAATGCCAGTAAGCAATGGCAAACCTGAAATGATCTTTCATGGATTTACCTGCGATTACCTTATTCTCGTCGTAAAATTTAAATGCCAGCGGATTATCCGATTGCTGACCTTCATATTTTATTTTACTGACTCCGGAAAAATACGTTTGTGCCATAATAAGTAGTTATTTAGTATTAAGAAATCTGTTTAAATTTTGAAGCCACCTGTCATAAGCCTCAGCATATAGTGCCTGCTTTTTCTGATCAGGGGATATTTCTGCCAATGTTTTTAATCCTTGAAATGCTTCCTTTTGAGAGGAATAAATCCCTGCCCCTACTCCTGCACCGCGTGCTGCTCCCTGTGCACCATCGGTGTTGTAAAGTTCCACAGTAGCACCGGTAGTATTAGCGAAAGCTTCCTGAAACAATGGGCTAAGGAACATATTGGCATTACCGGCTTTAATCTTGTTCACTTTCAAATGCATTCCTTTCATGATATTAAAACCATAATTTAATGCGAATACAATGCCTTCCTGAGCGGAACGGTATATGTGACTTTGTGAATGTCTGTTGAAATCCAATCCATGAATATGAGCCCCTACCTCTTTGTTGACCAGAATTCTTTCAGATCCATTTCCAAAGGGCAATACGGACAAACCTTCTGAGCCAATCGGTTCTGCAATGGCCATTTTATCCATTTCCTGATAGGATAATCCAGGAGCCGCGATATTTTTCTTCAACCAACTGTTTAATATACCTGTCCCGTTCACACAAAGCAATACACCGTATCTTTGACTTTTTTGGGAATGATTGACATGTACAAAAGTGTTTACTCTCGACTGAGCATCATAATATGCCTGATCGCCAATGCCATATATTACACCTGAAGTTCCAGCTGTGGCAGCTACTTCTCCCGGCTCAAGCACATTCAAGGAAAAGGCATTGTTGGGCTGATCTCCGGCACGGTACGATATTTTTGTGCCAACAGCTAATCCTAATTCTTCTGCAGCTTTTGCATTTACAGTACTATGTACTGAGAATGTCGGTACAATTTCAGGAATGAAATCGCGGGTAATACCATAATAATCCAGTAATTTATCTGAAACTTTGTTCTCCTTGTAATCCCACAATATACCTTCAGAAAGTCCGCTTACAGTAGTCTGAATTTCGCCACTCAACTTCATGGCAATATAATCACCAGGAAGCATCATTTTATAGATTTTACTATAAATGTCTGGTTCATTTTCTTTCACCCACTTTAATTTGGAAGCCGTAAAATTGCCCGGTGAGTTAAGGCAATTGCCCAAACAATATTCACTTCCCAAATCTTCAAACGCTTTATTACCAGTCTCAACTGCCCTGCTATCACACCAAATAATGGATGGTCGAAGTACATTTTGATTTTTATCTACCAATACCAGACCGTGCATTTGATAGGATATACCTATTGCTCCTATTTCACTCATGTCCATTACGTATCTGGACTTGATTTCATTGATGGCATTTTTTACATGGAGCCACCACATATCAGGATCTTGTTCAGCCCATCCGGGTTTTGGAGAGTTAATAGGCATTTCCTGTTTGGGTGATGTAGCTGATCCGATAACCATTCCGTTTTCCGAATCAATCACAGTCGCTTTTACAGATGAACTTCCGATATCAAGTCCCAATAAATAATGTGAAGTATTTTTCATAATCTATTTAATTTTATAATGAATAACTGGCAGGCTCCTTAATTTTTCTGCACTAAACTCCGGTGTAATATCTCTTTGAGGATTTCCTAGCATTTCATAACCAACCATAAACTTCTTAACTGTAGCCGACCTGAGCAATGGTGGATAAAAATGCATGTGAAAATGCCATTCTTCATGTGGCTGACCATCGGTAGGGCTTTGATGAATGCCTGCAGAATATGGGAATGACACTTCAAATAAATTGTCATACCGAATGGTGATTTCCTTGATTATCCGGGCAAACGAATCTTTTTCCTGTTCGCTCATTTGACCAATATACTGAAAATGTCTTTTGGAAATAATCATGGTTTCAAAAGGCCAAACAGCCCAAAATGGCACCAAAACCACAAAATCATCATTTTCACTTATCACCCTTTCTTTATTTTCCAATTCAAGTTTTAGATAATCGGCCAACAAGCTTCTGCCATGGTTGTCCCAATATTTCTTTTGTTGAATGGTTTCTTTATATGGTTCTGTTGGTAGTTCGCTTTGTGCCCATATCTGTCCATGGGGATGAGGATTACTGCATCCCATAATACTCCCTTTGTTTTCAAAAATCTGGACATAATTGATGTTTTCCCTGCTGCCCAGTTCCCTGTATTCCTTTTCCCATAAATCCACAACTTTTCGTATGGCAGATGTTTCCATTTCCGGAAGGGTAAGGTCGTGACGGGGTGAAAAACAGATCACTCTGCAAATACCTGTCTCGCTTCTTGCCAACAACAGATTTCCCTTTTCAAAAGAACCTTCGGGTACATCAGGTTGTAAAGCACTGAAATCATTATTAAAAACAAAGGTTTCTGTATATTTGGGATTGGATTTTCCACCAGCCCGTTCATTTCCGGGGCAAAGATAGCAGGTAGGGTCATACTGAGGTTTTTCAGCAATTTGGTTCTTTTCCACCTGCCCCTGCCAGGGTCTTTTAGAACGGTGAGGTGATACCAATACCCATTCACCGTTCAACGGGTTGAACCTTCTATGTGGATGATCTGCTAAAATGAATTTTTCCATTAATTAGTTGATCAGTTTATAGTTTGTTGATAAAACCAAAAGTGCTTTTATAAACCAATCCCTTATAACACCAAAATTATAAAAATCATTTTACATAAACTTCAACCGGATTGCAAATCACTGATACTCTATTGAAATAATTGAGTAATTTTACAGTTTTAATAATAAATTAAATACCATGCAAGCCTATCTTGAGAAAATTCCAATTGACGCATCCTCAGTGCTTTATGTGAAGAAGTTGAGTATGCTTCAATTTGATGCCCCACGTCATTTCCACCCTGAATATGAAATTATGCTGGTGTTAAAAAGCCGTGGGAGCCGGTTTGTAGGTGACAATATTTCAGATTATAAGGAAGGGGATCTTGTACTTCTTGGACCTAATCTTCCGCATTATTGGCATAAAGGGGCTTCTGCAATATATGGTGACGATCCCGTTCAAGCTATTGTTATTCAATTTGGTGCTGAACTATTTCATCATACCCTTTTAAACAAGATTGAATTTACATCTATCAGAGAGTTATTTGAGCGAGCTTCTTATGGCATAAGGTTTTATGAGAACACGCTAAAAGAGGTGGAGGAAAAAATTAAATCGTTGCCGGATATTCATGGATTTCAAAGAATAATAGGTTTTTATGATATTGTAAATCTTCTGGCAGGCTCGCGAGATTACCAACTGCTATCAAGTCCCGGATATAATTCCGATAAGGATAAAGAAGACAATGACCGGATTGATAAAGTATACCGATATATTCTGAACCATTATCAAACAGAAGTACATTTGGAAGAAGCCGCTTCGATTATTCATATGAATAAATCGGCTTTTTGCCATTTTTTTAAAAAAAGAACCAGAAAAAATTTTAGTGCATTTGTGAACGAAATGCGGATTGGTTATGCATCAAAATTGTTAATTGATTCCACTTTGACCATTTCGGAGATCTGTTTTGCATGTGGTTATAAGAATCTGTCCAATTTCAACAGGAGGTTTAGGGAGATCAACAAATTATCGCCTTTGGAGTACCGCAAAAATTTTATTCACGAGAAGATTTCCCCCAAACAGAATTTTTTGAAATTAAAATAATAGACGACATTGTAGTTCCCTTTTTAGGAAATTTTAAACTAAAATGCCCTGATTCATGAATCGAAATCAGGGCAAAATATTATATGATGATATTGATTAGTTACACTACCGAAGTTCCATCAGCTATGCTGTCTACGTATATTTTCAGGTCTAAGCCTAGTTGTGATTTATAAGCAACAGTCATTTGTTCAGAAAAAACATCTACATAGTCTTTCTTTACAAGGTTGATGGTACACCCACCAAATCCACCACCCATCATTCTTGCACCAAGTACATTTTCATCATTTCGGGTTTGTTCTACCAAAAAATCAAGTTCATTACAAGAGACTTCATATTCCTCACTTAAGCCCCGATGAGAAAGGTACATTTTTTTACCAAATGTCAAATGATCATTTCTTTTTAAAGCCGCACAAGCATCTTCCACACGTTGATTTTCTTCAACAACATATTTACACCTTTTGTAAATCACATCGCCTAATTCTTCCCGATGAGCTTTTAACATTTCTAAGGTCACATCTCTCAAAGCTTCCACATTATTATAATACTTTTGAATGATGCTGACACCCATTTCACATTCTTGTCTCCTTGTGTTATATTCAGATGATGCCAAAGAGTGTTTAACCAACGTATCACACAGCACAATTTTGTAATCTGACATATCGAATGGAAAATATTGATACTCAAGAGACCTGCAATCGAGTTTGATTACATGATTTGACATGCCAAACATGCTGGCAAACTGATCCATAATTCCACAGTTCACCCCTACAAATTCGTTTTCAGCTTTTTGGCTCAATTTTACTAAATCAAATTTTTCGATATTCAAATCAAACAACTGATTTAAGCTGAATGCCATGGCACATTCTATGGCAGCAGAAGATGAAAGTCCTGCCCCCAATGGAATATCACCTCCGAACACCAGATTAAACCCTCCAACAGATTTACCCAATTTTTGAACCTGATCCACTACCCCCATTAAGTAATTAGGCCATCCTTGAGCAGATTTGGACATTTTTTGAGGATGGAATGAAAATGATTCGTTCAAATCATATGAAAAAAGTTGGCATTCTTCTTTCCCATTTTTAGCAATAGCAAATACTACTTCTTTATCTATTGCAGCTGGCAATACAAACCCTGCATTGTAATCAGTATGCTCGCCAATCAGGTTGACCCTGCCCGGAGAACGAACTATAAGAGTGGGTTCACCTTTGAATAATTCCGAAAATTTGGATTTAATATTATCAATTATCATATCATATTTATTTTTAAGGAAAAATAAAGCCTGGGAAAGATCATTGTCTTACCCAGGCTTACTTCTATTCAACTATTACCAAAAACGCGCATATAACACAGCAAGGATGATCATGATCACAAAAGCTGAGATATTAAACATCGGACTGGTCTCAAACATGGATTTTTTCAGAGGAATGCCTTTGGCATCATCCCTACCATTGTTCTCTTTCAGACTGATTAAGACCATTATAATTACGGTAAAGATAAATGTGAGCATCATCTGGTTCATAAAGGCGATTTTGGGAAACAACCATGATAGACTACCTGTCACCCAATCCTTGCTACCTATTTTCAGGTAAAATGCTATTGGGATCGAAGATAATGCACCTATGATAGCCGCATTGTTAGTAGTTTTTCGCCAGAATAACCCGAGAATAAATATTGCCAATATACCGGGGCTTACCAATCCTGTATATTCCTGTATGTATTGGAAGGCCTGATCTATGCCACCCAGAAAAGGGGCTAAGAATATTGCAATTACAAGCGCAACTGTTGCTGAAATCCGCCCAACCCTAACAATCGTAGTTTCAGTAGCTTTCGCATTGAACCACGGCTTGTACACATCCATAGTAAATATGGTAGCAGTAGAATTAAGCATAGAAGCAAGGGAAGAAACAATTGCAGCAGTAAGTGCCGCTAATACCAGTCCCTTAAATCCGTCTAGAGTGATGAAGTTTTGAATTAACCATGGGAAAGCCTGATCATTGCTGATAGGGTCTGCTTTGCCTTCGATAAAAATCTGTTGATAAGCAACTATCCCTGGTATGACTACGATCAAAGGCAAGATCAACTTCAGAAATGCCGCAAATACAATACCTTTTTGAGATTCTTTGAGGCTCTTTGCAGCCAAAGTTCTTTGAATAATATACTGATTGAAACCCCAGTAATACAGGTTGGCAATCCACATACCTCCTACCAATACAGCAATACCTGGCAAATCCCAATAAGCATCATTTCCACTAGGTGTAAACACCTCACCCTTGTTGATAATCATCTTGAATTTTTCCGGAACAGTATTTAGCAAGATACCAAAGCCATCTATTACTGAATTTTCTGGGGAAATATGTTGTAAAGCAATATAGGTAGTGGTGAGACCACCCCCAATT
>JAEWLI010000014.1 GCA_023393375.1 Bacteroidota bacterium | reverse complement strand
CTGACAAAGGCACGACAAATTCTTCTTCGATCCTTTGCCACCCATCGATGATTAATCCTTTCCCTCTGAATAATTCCTGAGTTGAAGGGGCACAATTAACGTCGAACCGGATGATAATACCTGCATTTTGATAGTTAACTGCGTTGGGATAATCCTCCTTCACCCATCCACTGACTACATACCTTTCTCCTGGAACAGGAGAAAAAGATGGTATACAATCCCCTTCGCAGGAAGGGATGGAAGGACAATCATCAATAACTACCTGAAATGTTTCTTGAAATTTGCAATTACTTGGGCCTTTAATATTAATGGTTACCGGATATACTCCTGGGGCTTCAAATATATGGTTAGGGTAAGTAGCACTTGAAGAGCTTCCATCTCCAAAACTCCAGGTAATTTCAACTAACGGATCAAAATCCCTTCCATTACCCAGGTTCAAGCAAAAATCAACAGGTTTACCTGCACACCCCGCTGTAAAGGAGATATTTGGAACCGGGCAATCGCAACCATCTTGTGTTAGTTCAATTGTTGCAGAATTTGTACCAGTGGTTGAAACAAGCGAACATGATTCACCGGTAGTAGAGCAGATTGCAGAACCTTGCATTGATGTTCTAACCTTAACTAAAATTTCTTGTTCTTCCTGCGTAAGTACATTCACAAAAACTGAAAAACCTTCAAGAGTCTGATTGATATCAATGGTTTCGGGAATCCTCCATCTGATAATTGTTCCGAATTGAGTATTAAAAGTTTTATCAGGTTCATAACCTTCATCTGGAAATCCTGCATATTCAACTTCTGAAGGCAACAAAACAGTTAAATATTGTTCTGTGGCTGATATACTTCCGGAATTGGTAATGGAGAGGTTGATACGATGGGATGCTACATCATTAAAACATATTCTGTTTGTAATAATATTTGGTATGAGTTCAATTCCACGAGTATCAAAATCCTGTATAAATATTTTTGATTGATACGGCAAGATACGGGTATCATTGCAATTTGTTGTACCCAAAGATGTAATTCTTACAGGTTTTCCTATATCAATTGCGTCATCTCCCCATTCATCCACGGCACCCGAGGCTTCGCAACCAATCTCCAAATTAAACTTTACCTTGATACTGGAAGAAGCTACAAAAGGGTTTTGATTTAAAATCTCATCGCTGACATCCCAGACCAATGATTCGTCAGTCATTATTCCCGGATCGGCCAAATCATACCAGGTCTGATCATTATTCAAATCTATAAATTGATATTGCGAACTACCTGATACATATTTGAATCCCTCAGGCAAAGGATCAATTTTTAATTTGGCATCATGAATATCCCCCATGCCCGTACTGCGTAATTCTACTTCATATGGAACAGCGTCACATAATGTAGAAACCTCATTGTCTTTAATTACTGTCGATTGAAGCTCTGCATTTTTATACCGAATTTTCAATGTCGAATTTACGTAATTTCCTGATCCACAACCTAAATCATAAGGATCATCAGGATAAACGGAACAATCAAAGTTTACTTTTATATCTATATTATCTATTGAATTCTCAAAGCAATCAGAAGCTGATGCAGTTAATTTAATTGTAGGATATGAGTAAGCCCCAAAACTGTTTAGCTTGATTAGCTTTCGCTCAGGGTGTTCAGAATCGAAGGATACTATTTCTAAACTGGTATTCCCAATGGAGGCCGATTCCAACACAATATTTGAAGGAGGTTCAAAAAGCAGCCAGTTTCTTGGACTTATATTACTAGACATGTTACGCATATTTACTTGCCATGTAACACTATTATTATATCCTTCAACAAGTGAAGAAAAATTGCTAAATTCTATATTGGGAAAATTTTTCCTAATTTGAAAACTGCTTACTTTTTTTGAAGTATGCGTTAACTCTGGCTTATCAGGAAAGAAGGTATAGGTAATATCTACACTTGTATATTTATTCGTAATATTTCTTAAACAATTAGTGTTAATGAAATAATCAACTGAGAGCCAATGATTATTGCCAGGGTCAAAAATAGGCCACACATCAGGTTTTACCTGTTTATCCCATAACTTAATTTTACTTCCATCTTCAAGTGTTCTGACCTCAGGCTGTTGAAATAGCCCTATATGTGTTTCATGTACAAAATAAGGAGTATTATTATCCACATCCGAAGGTATTGTGATCTCAATTTTATCTATTGATAGCTGAGGCCTGAATTCATTTGGAAAAGGGTCTCCATTTGAACTTCCTTCAGTTTTAAAATTGATACCTATTATCCGTTCAGCTGCAGAGCAAGGAAAGGATGGGGATTGAAAAACAGGATTCTTAATAAATCTGTTAATTACTACGGTAAATTTTGCACCTAAACTTTCACATCCATATCTATCTCCATCATTAATACCATAATGAAACGCCCTAAACCTTTTTAACAAAAATTCACCATATCCTAAATATGCGGCGTCTTTAATCTTGAAATTAGCATATAAATCAACCTGTTCACCTCCTTCCATCACACCATAACCTTCCAGTACAAAATCAAAAAAATATGAAGATCCTTTAGAAGAAATTTCTTTCCTTATTTGAGGAGGGGTATTGATCAAATATTGATTTCCATTCACCAAAAAATATCCATCAGTGAACTCCAGGATATTATCATTATCAACAGGGGAAATATATTGTAATTCTACATGTGTTTCATTAAAAGGACCGCCTAATACTTTGCCCTTAACTATTGATTGTATTATATCCGAAGGAATACCTGCATCTTTCCTTTGTTGGGAACCATCAACACGTTGTGAAGGTAGGACTAGATAGAAACCAGTTGCAGGCTCCGGGTAATCAAAAGTGGTTCTTTCAACATTAAAACTTTGTGTAGTTATACACATCCCATCGCCACCCTGGCAATGATTAAATACTTCATAAAAAGCTTGCCCAATATTTAATCTACAACAAGTGGGAGTACATTCTACATACATATTCCATATTATATCAGACATCACGTCCAAATTCTCCGATAAACCACAATCAAGTACAACATCAACA
Organism: Bacteroidota bacterium; assembly: GCA_023393375.1. Classification (GTDB taxonomy): domain Bacteria; phylum Bacteroidota; class Bacteroidia; order Cytophagales; family Cyclobacteriaceae; genus JAEWLI01. Next base: position 6,876 of record JAEWLI010000014.1, on the reverse strand, counting down.
AGATACGTCCCTGACCAATTCCCTTGATAAATATGTAGTGTCCCATCGGTATCCTGAACAAATTGATCAGCCGCCAAAAGCTGGTTGTTCCACCTGACCGCCTCTACTTTATACGCTGATGGAAATTTAATTTCAGAACTAAAAGATGATGATCCTGCTTGTGAAGGACAGGTTAATCCGCTTGGGGTAGTTCTACTTAATGTGAATTTGTATTGTCCGGATTCGTTAGACAGCAAATCTAACGGGCCGTCTATAGTTGCGGAATTAAAATTACTGTAAGAAGAAGGCCCATTTGTAGATCTTGAATTTGCTGTACCGCATACATCTTTATATTGGGCTGTGCATGTAAAACTATTATAAGTTAATCTTTGATTAACTTCAATCGTCGGACAACTATTATGCTTAGTAAATTCCATATAACAGGAACTAGTGGGCAGTAAATCGTCAAAACGCTCATCATTATTATAATCAGCCAAACCATCAACTCCGCCACTTACATTTTTAAAAGAATTATAATTAAACCGGTAAACTTTATTCTGAATAGACGAAGGGGATATAGCAACCATTACTCCATTGGCATTTCTTATCATAAAATCTGATATACTATTAAGATCATGAATTGCTATTACTATTTCTAAATTAGTTGCCGTGCGTTCATTGTAAATTGTCGTTGCAGAATAATTTGATATTGTTAATCCTACTACTTCAGAGCTACAAAAATTAAATGAACTAGGGTAATTTAAAGAAGCAGAGACATTAGCATATCCTAAAATGATATTTACACTTGCTCCGTCTTGAGAATTATTATTAATTGGACAGTTATTTTGGCAGTGTATTAGAACGGCATAGTTGGTGCTCACATTCCTATTAGAACAGGAAGTAATTTTTGCTCTTTCAGTCAAATAAATTTTTTCCTGGGGTTGGAAAAAAGCATCGCCATTTCCAATTTCTGTAAAATCAGTTATCTTAATATAAGTCTTTCCCCCCTCTTTATATATTGTATTTCCAATACCCAAAATTTCTTCTATCTCTAAACCGCTATTGTTATTACTTATCTCAATTACAATCCCTTCCAATCCAATATAGCCGTTCCCATTGTTAGTCACTGTAAAATTACGTTCTATAAAAGTGCCGCTTACTGCTGTTAATGTTTTATCAGGTTCATCAACTTGTAATAAAAGATAGGGATAATAAATATTGTATGATTCAGATCCGAAAGGTTCCTGATAATAACCATTAAAATTATAAGACATCGTTGTATTATTATTTACAATATTATAATCATCTCTATCATTTATATATGATATAATTTCACAATTAGCTTTTACATTGAACGAAATTATTTTTGTTTCACCAGGATATATTGTTCCTACTTCAAAAGCCGGATGATTTATCTTATGAGTACTATGTAAGCCATTCGCTCCCAATAAATTTCCAGTATATTGAATTCCTGGAGGAAGTTCAGATTTGACAACCACATTATAAAAAATTGCATTGGATTGTCCATTGACGTTCCGAACTTCTATTTGAAAGGTTTCTTCTTCTCCGCATACCCTTAAATCATGAACAGTAGTCTTTAAGTATGCATTTTGAGCATAAACAGGAATAAGGCTAACAATAAAAAGAAGAATATATATTAATGATTTCATAAAACAGCTTATTTTTTAATTAATTTCATAATATAATTTTTCAGAGTTATTCCCATTTTTATCCACTGCATATATGGTCAAAATTATTTTTTCTGAATTATCCAATAATACAACAGGCATAAGAAACCTCACGGTATGGTTATATATAACTGTTTCGTTATTCATTAAAAAATTTCCACCACTTTCAGTTATTGTAAAAGACATCGTATTTTCAGACGAAGAGTTCTCGTAATGATCTTTCTGAATAAATACTTCCTTGATTGCAGATAAATCCTTGAAGTACAATTCAATATCCAGGTCAAAATTTAAAGCTCCGGAAACTTCAATTTTCTCAGGTGGACGATTAAACTCAATTAATCTTTGATGTTGCCCATATAAACCTGAAAATAATAATGAAAATGTTAAGGTTATAACTAATCTATTCTTCATAATTATTAAATTTTTTTAATAAACGTCTCGTTGTTCATTTCCATCTGAAATACTTTCATTATCATCACACGGAAAAATAACCTTTTGTATGCTGTGACTATTCCCAGGGCTTAAGCCAATGCTATACCGCCCTGTATGGGAATGATCGCTACTGTACTTCATTTTCTTATGTCTAAAATTGAAATGATCTTCAATACATTCATTAAATGAATGATCTTCAAATCCCTCAAATGCAATTTCCTTATACTTTGCATTATTAGCCACCCCAACTGGCAGCGAACTATTGTATGTATATATTGCTGAGGAATATCGACCCAGTGCATCTTTGTTTTCTAATTCTGAACCCAGGGAATTTACGAGAGTAACTTCTGAAGTTTTTATCCAATTTTGATCAGTTTCATTCTGTAACCAGTCGACAAATAAGCCTTTTTGGGGACTTTGCCAAAATGATGAAAACTTATTATAAATACCATCGTATCTAACCTGTGGATTGTCATTTAAACGGGTTTGGGTACGATTAGTAAGGTATTGATATGAACGCTTTAATCGCCAGTTTCCCCTGGCTCCATGGTAATATTCATTAAACGTGGAATTTGGGTCAAACCCACATTCACAGAATAAACTCCAGTTATCTGCAAATTCAGATGCTTGTGCATTAATTACATCAATATTTGAAAATGATAAATAATCAAACACTCCGTCATTATTTCTATCATGTAAAGGCATCTTTAAACTGGTGATATTTCCAACCGGAATACTTTGCTGATTTTTTCTTCCTGATCGGAGTATTTTAACTTTATCGGTGTCAGAAAGAATTCCTCCGCTTTGGTTCTTGATTTTTAAACCATAATTATTTGTGATCCAGGCGATAATTGGTGACTTGTTATATGAATATGAAGGAATAGCATATATTTGATCACCCGGCACATAAAATTCATCACTAATTCCAATTGTGGCTATTCCTAAATTCTTATACGCTGGCCCCATGCCATCATAAGCCCAATGTGCCGGGAAAGTAAAGTTATATATCTTATCGTCGAATTGATTCTGTGTTTCCGTCAACAGTACTTCACCAGTTTCTGAATCGTAAGCAATGTTCCTTACTGCAACTTTTGATCCGAGATCATGTGCGGTAACAGTTTCTATTAATCCATATCGCTGAATAACTTTAGTAACAACCGCAGATCTAAAGCGCGTTTTTTCCTGACTATATTTTGGAAGTACAATGCCAGTTAAAACCGGAAAAATACCCACGAGAAAGGTTTCCAAGTTGCCGCTCATTCCAGATGTTGTAATAAGCGTCTGTTGCTCACGCATATCGGTTACAAAATCATAGTCTACCCCCACCTCCTGGTATTCAACAAATTCTTGATTTGAGGCTGCGTTTTTACGAAGTGTATAAACGGAGTTATCCAACTTGTTTGGCATATTTAATTTTGTTTTATACCTGTATTCGATACCGGTAATAGCTTCATCTTTACCCTCCGGATAAACCCACTGAGCCTTGGGCTTCCCATGCATATCATTCAATTCTACTACATATCCCTGACTGGCAGTTAGAAACTCTTTAACGTCGATCTTAAGGAGCTTGAATAATGGATTGGGTTTATATTGTTTTGTCAATAAAGATGTTTGTCTAGTAAGCGTAGGGAAATCTTTAGCCGTATAAAATTCATGGACGACAGATCCAGTTGCCGTACGTTTTGCATTATCAGGAGTTATGCTTTTCACTGTCACTTTCCTGTATCCAACAGTTGGACCTGGAAAAAACATTTCTCCAAACGGCTCTTCAATATAATAATCTTCCTTAGGGGCAAGAAAACCTCCTTCTGAATATAAAACAGGTTGACGGAAAGGGTTTTCATCGCCTCCCAATATCGGCTCATATGCAGCAACACCACTACTAATTTTTTCTCCATTCTCCTCTATTGAATAATCATATTCCTGCCCATATTCATATGCTTTAGCCGAAGGATGAGAACTTAGATTGTTCCAACCATCACTCAAAGAGATCTTCGCTATGCGCAATCCCCCCCCAAACTTTCGTTTATCAGGGTTATAAAGCCTGATAATAGATTTATTCTTTACGAACTTCCTGCCATAATTTTTCTCCTTAAGATGTTGATTTGGCCCTTCAACAAAACTAATTATTTCTTTTCCTGCACTAAGTATAGCTTCAAGTATCCCTATAAGTGGTGTTGTATCGAGATCCTCGCCCGCTTCACCTTTCCCTTTTGCTAACCTGGGAAGATATATTTGCGAAAAATTCCATGCTGCTTTACTTATAGGATTCACCTGTTGCCCTCCTCCACCGGTTTTAATTCCAACCAACTTCATCTTTATGAAACCATGGGTATATCCTGATGCACTTTTATTGTTGGCTACACCGGCATCTACCACTTCCACATATCCAGGTACATACTCGTAAGCAGAGTTATTATCGAGAGCTACAAGAAACCTAAAGTATAAGGTAGAACTAATAATATCTTTGATGTATTTCTTTTTAACTGTTGCGCTTGCCGCTTCAAAAGTTGTATTTATAGGATTTTGAAGTTTGAAAAACAAATAAGGCATTTCACTATTATTGCTATACAAATATGCCGTCGACCCATCTGTAACAGGATTAACTCCCGGGTCATTATCATTACCCATGCCCGTAATTGTAAACATTTGCATGGCATCACGATCCTGAACATAAGCATAATCGTCGGATTCATATTCTAAATTAATACGCCCTCCGGATGGCAGGTCAATTGATGTAAGCGACCAGGCTGATGAACGAATATCCGCCAAAGTTTTATCCTGTTCCACGTATGGAAATTCCGCCGTTGTAATATCGGTGACATCATCGCATGTTCCGGGTTCATTAGGTTTATAGTTACCCCAACGATCATATCCTTTAAGATCATAACCAGGATTTATTCCATCATAATTGAATAAATATGGACTAAGCTTCCCTTTTTCCGATTTACCATATGAAAAATACAGCTTTTTCAAAGTTAGCTTTCCTCCATTAAGTATATTGTTTGGCACACCCGGACATAATGAGTAATCATACTCAAAATATACTGTTTTAATAGGTGTGGCTGTATTCGAAGAATTCTTTCTTTCTTGTTTGGGATATAAGGATATCCTATCCAATTGCATCATGGTTTCCTCCCCACGACCTCCGTTCTCATCTGTTACACCATATCCATCCTTCCTTCTACTTAGGGAAAATTCAGCGACATGTGTCCGGGTTTCTATTGAATGGAGGTACCAAACATCCTTTTTACCATAGAGATAGCTGGCTTTGTTGTCGTATTGTTGGGATTTAAAACCTTCGTTAAAGCTGCCTTTATCTTTTTCAAAGGGCACCCTCCATTTATAATTCTCCACCGCCTTAGTATAATTAAATTTTGTATATGTCCCTAAATCATCATCTGATGGACCATCGCCGGTCATATCCATATAATCGGGGGATAAGATGGCGGTCAGAAGATATGCAGTGGCATATTCCGGGGTAGTGACTTTCTCGAAATAGTGATTGGAGCCATTATTATTGTCGGATGTATTATCAGGATGATTGCTGGATGAATTATCGAAACTTGTGTAATGAATTAAGCCAGAAGAACACTCACCTTTACCCTCTATGGCAAAAGTAGTTTCTATTTGTTCGTGATTGTAAACCGGCACACCGTAAACATATCTTACGCCATCCGGCCTTAATGCAGTCATCTCAGATATATGATGTTTGGGATGACTCATTCTTTCTAATGAAGTTTTTGCATTATATCTTCCCTTCTCATCCATTTCAAAATTATTCATCTGATATGAACTGATGGTCGTTTCCAATCCAAAAGCACCAGCTTCTTCAGCGTTGAAAATCTGAATTGCCTGATTTCTACTTTGCCTTTTATTCCGGACATTCCTTGTTAAAGATATTGAATTAGGATCATTATCTTTTCTTTCAAGTGTTTTCCGGGAACTGCCATCCTGACCAGTCCCTAAACCTATTCGAACAGCATCATATTTCCCCGCCATTTCAAAAAGTTCTGGATCAGTTTCCGCTGTTTTTTCTCCTAATTGTTTGAAATAATAAGGTTCATATAAGGGATCTCCGCTACCTGTTTCTTCATATGGTGCTCTAAATTTCAAAACCTCTCCTGCATTATTGGAACTACTCCATTTTCCCGAATGTCCCTCAGTATTTACAATTGAAAAGTTAGTTCCAAAATGAACAGCATTTCCTCCTCCAACTTCCACTCCCGGGAAACTAATATTATTACCAGTCACAGTGGAATAGTTGTCATAAACCGTTCCCATATCACCACGAAAAGGACGATATTGGCCAGCTATACCTTGTCCAGCTACAGAATAAATATCATAAGTAAAATTTGTAATGGGTAAGTTGGGTGTTTGTTTACTGAATCCCCCGTCTTTTTCCCTATTTAAATCAAGCAATGCATTGCCATAATATGAGTTTTCAGCTTTATGACTATACATATAACCATATGCCGGTATTTCTTGTCTTTTGGTTGCCAGGAATTGCGTTGAATAGAAACCGGACAAGGTTACATTTCCATGAATACCAAATAATTCACCCCCTAATGTTGCTGAATAGTTTAATCCAAAAGTATTTAGGGGCAACTGTATTTGAGGGGTATAGGTGGTAGTGGCAAACGAAATGGAAGCTCCACCATTAGAAGAATTTTGAGTTTGTAACCTTGAAGCATTTTCACCTGAATTTGTCTTATATGCATACATTTTACCCTCAACGTGACTTCCGCTAATTGTTAAAGCTTGCAAACCTGTACGG
>JAEWLI010000233.1 GCA_023393375.1 Bacteroidota bacterium | reverse complement strand
TTCTATCGAGTCTAGATTTAGCTTCATTTTCAAATAATGGTTAAAAAGTTAGATTATAGTCATCAACCATTTTTAGGCATGGTCATTCTTTCAACTTTGAGCTTTGACCTTTCACCTTTGAGCTTTTCGTCTCCATCCTGCTACAGTAATATATCCTGATAAATCTTTGAATAAACAAATTATTGATTATTTTTACATACATATAGGCTGTCCGTCAATCAAAAGCAACTCATTAATTCTATTTACTACATAATAATTAAACACCACTATTATGAACAAATTCTTATTATCTGTCTTAGTCCTATCCATAGGTACCTTTTTGTTTGTTACTACCTCATGCGATGACCCTTCAAAAGAAATAGAAGACGATGATCAGACTGAAATAACTGATGATGAAACAGATCCTGATGATCAAAATGATGACCCTTCTACTAAATACAGGATCAAATCAATGATTCACAAAAATGGGAATGCCATCGATAGTACAGTATTTACTTATGAGGATAATAAAGTGGTTGAATACCAGATCCATTCTTTTAGGGAAAACATATGGTCTGTCACATATTTGTGTACGATTAATTACCAACAGCAGGATATTTATATGGAGAAATTCCTTGTGCCATTTGATTTGCTTTTGAACACGTATAATTATGAGTTTGAAGACGATAAACTTATTACTGTCTCAATAGGTGTTGGGCCAGAAGTAACTGGTACAGCTTTATATCTTGCCGATCAGGGGGATGTTGAACATTATACCTACAACAACAATCAAATATCCATGTTAACCTCTGAACAGAATGGCATCATGCAGGAATATAAGTATAATTCACATCAGAAAGTCAATTCGATTGCTTTTTATGGATATAATGATGAGCTTCCCCAAATAGTAGACACGTTTTATTATGTCAACGATAGAATTGACGAAATCAAGAAATTTTTCAGATCCAGTGAATTGGGATATCTCAGTAAACTTGTATACAACTACGACGATAATGATCGTGTTGAAAAGGTTATATATTACCTTACAGAAGATGATTCATGGTATTCCGGGCATTTGGCATATACTTATAATACCAATGGATTGCTTGCGCAAACTGCAAAAATGGATGAAGATCAGGTAATGGAATCCATTACCTATCTGTATGAACCAGGAGAAGGTAATGCTATTATCTTTAATAACGAACACAGGATTGGCCTTGAACATAATCCAACTTATATTCGTGAAAACAATACACTTAAAAATAATGAATTGATATTTAAATGGCGTTTGGCATTTAAATAAAGCTATTTTAAAAATGTACACCGCTTAAATTAATATAATTTCTTTATCATAGTCTGCTTTTATCTGATCAATAGGTATTCGGGAAAAATTTTTGCTTTTATATCCACTGACAGTGACACCCGTCACTTTCTTAAACTGGTTAGAAAGATAATGGACACTGCTGTATTTTAATGTCACGGCTATCTGGCTAAGATTGAGGTCTCCATCGTCAAGCAATTCTTTCACCTTTTCTATTTTTAGCATAATAAAGTAATTTTCCATTGTTAGATGGCAGTGTTTTGAAAAAATCCGACTGAGGTAATTGCCATTTTTCCCAACTTCCTTAGCAATAAACTCAACAAGATTGAGCTTCATTTTATCAGCCTCCAAAAGAGAAAGATACCTGATCATGGCTATTTTTATTTTTTCAACAATAACCTTTTCGTGGTGGTCGATCAAACTGATGCCGTATTGTCTGAATTCCTCATCCACCTTTTTAAGTGAGAAGTTATTTGGGACTTCTACTTTAGCATATCCGAGTCCTATGTCACAGACATAAGCTCCCAATGACAAGAGTACTTTTTTTACAACCCATATGCATCTTTGACATACCATGTTTTTAATGTGCAAATCTATCGTCCTCATAGCCCTTCAGTATTAAAAATTACTACTTCTTTTGTTTTCCCAGATAAGTCGAAAGGTATGGGGCCATTGGTTGCCAATAAAACAATTTTCCGGGACATTTCGGTGTTATCCAAAACCTTATTTTCTTTAAAATACTCAAAAGAGGTTGTCTCTTCAGTAGAGATTCGAATCTGCTCTGTGATGTTAATTCCCTGCTGATCATGAGTTAAATAAAATGTAGCACCTATTATGGAAATCACTGTTCCAACGATTATACTCATTCTGATCATTGTTCAATATTTTATAATGAATACCAAAAAAAGAAATATCAACTTGCTGCAAAATGCGGCAAGGGCTATTATAAAGGAAACATGATTGGCTAAATCAAAATAGATTGGTTAAGGATATAAATATATTTATCCTTATTTTTCGAAATAGAGGGATTAGAATGTTTCGCATCAATATGATGAACAGTGTCAAAACTAGGCTGTTTTATGAGGAACTCAAAACTTGTAACAAACTTAGAAGTTGTTTGCCAGGTAAATACCGGACAAAAATATTCCTGCTGGTCGTTTATATGCAATAATTCGTTGTAGCAACAGTCAGGTGTTTCCTGTGAATCCTGGCAACAATGGATTTCCTGCTCAAATAAGGATACTTTGATAAGTTCTTCCCCACAGAAATGGCTGGACATGCTGAAACCTGAGGTGGCTGTCAACAATAACATCACTAAGGTGATATATGATACCTTGTTAATCAACATTTCTTTAGCAGTTTATTTTGATGCAAATTTACCTTATCCGATGAGGTTATCAGTTATATAACTTTGACAAAAATGTACATGATTATGTTTTATTCACTGCTGTAATAAAGGCGTCGGCCAAGGAATGAAAAGCTGAGCTAAAAATTAATCGATAGGTGTTTAGGAAGAAAGTACAAGCTAATGGAAAGAAACCGACTGTGATAGTTTACGTAAGTCAGTTTCTTTCATTATCAACATCTTAAATGTGTAAAAACACAAATTAACTATCTTCGTCTCTTATGAAACCTGCTTTCAGTTGGTCTTGTCCGATCCGTCGTGCTAATATTACCTGATAGGTTGTTTCTCCGCATCGCATAATTTCGACGTTTGGTTTCCACATCCTCATGCTGTTGCGTTTTTCCCGACAGGTTATGCTTGCGATTGGCAAAAGTATTTCCTTTATATTCCCGTGCTTCAGTTGTTTTACCATAAAGATTATTTTTTCTCATGTTGTATGGTCTGATCTGCTGTGCACTCAATTCAGTAATAAGTCCTGCTAATAGAAAAGCTGTGATGATCATTATCTTTTTCATATGCTTAAGTTTATTTGTTTAATTGTTCTAACGATGAAGGCATTTAAACCATTTACAATAAAAGAAGTGATATGTATAAGATTCTGACATTAACCGGAAAAGTGTATTAAGCTGTGATTTCCATCAGTAAATAGAAAATCTGCTTTATTAGTCCGTTCGGGAATATTAGCTGTTTGTTTGCATGAGTTAGAATTTCATTATGAGGAATCAGCAATTCAGTCGGAATAGTTAGTCATCCATTCATGTGTATTAGCTGCAGGTACTAATGAGCTAGCTGTAGATTAGGTACAGTTAGAAATGGGTTCGACAATGTTAGCAGTTTCTTTCAGGAAAGATAACAGCCCATTAGGGGAAGTTAGCAGCTCATGATGGGCAGTCCGTTGAGTGAATTTGGTCAGTTACCTCAGAAAGATATCATTATTTAATCTTTTCTTCCTGCCCTTGCAGCCAGTGCCAGTGATTGATCACAGCCCTGATCTCTCCATAGCTGTATTCGTCGCCAAGCTGGGCTTTTATGGGATTGAGTTGTTGATCTTTGGATTGCACTATCAGAGTGAGAATATTATTGACTTTTTCCTCGGAGACTACTTGATTTATGGACAGGTCCCCGGTTTTAATAAATTGAGCCAAGTGGCCCTCAATTGTGGTTTTTGCTAATCCCCTGGCCAATGCTATTTCCTCTGGATTTTTACCTTCTTTAAACATTTCCAGACTTATCCGCTGAGTTTCCCCTTTTGCAGGTTTTTGTTTCACTTCGGGTACTTCGAGGACTCCCTGGTTCTCCTGGTCCAGTTTATTTACCAATTCCAGATTGTCGATTCCATTAACCAGGCCTTCTACAAGTAAACCAGCATTTTTCAGCCGGATATCGGCATCTTTCACTACTATCTGCAGCGATCTGATCACTTTCAGGTATTTTTTAGTTTTACTTTTCGAAGCAACCGATTTTCTATGCTGTTCTATTTTCTCAAAAATCTCTTCTTTCAACCTTTTTGAAAAATAATCATTGGCCGCTTTCATCCTTTCTTCCAACCGGGTGTATCCGTTCTCACCCTGTTTAAGAATATTTTTTAATTCCGGTAAAAATTTATCGGCAATCACTTTTAATTCCTTGGTTGCTTCAAGCCATATTGTGCCATTGATAATGGCATCATTGCTTTGGGGTGAGTTTTTAGCTTTATAATCTTCAATAAAATGTTGAAATTCACTGATCATGCGGTTAAAGTCAAAACATTTGAGCAGGGATTGATGGATAAAGATTTTTTGTTCATCTCTCAGAATAATTTTCAGCTCATCTTCATGTTTCAAATTACTCATGAAATGAACCACATGGGGATCACAATGAATGCAATCCTGATTGATTTTAGAACGTAACACCAGCCCTTCCATGCTGGTGAGGCGGCTGAGTGCCACATAAACCTGTCCGGCCGAAAATGAAGATCCCGCATCGATGATAGCTTTTTCGAAAGTCAACCCCTGGCTTTTATGGATGGTTACAGCCCAGGCCAAGCGCACAGGATACTGCTGAAAAGTGCCCAGAGGTTCTTCTTCCACTTGTTTTAATTCTTCATTGTACCGGTAGCGGATGTTTTTCCATTCTTCCCTTTCCAAAAGAATTTCCTGATCTTCATTGGGAAATGAAATGGTTATGCCTTCTTCTTCAATTTCCTTTACCACTCCGATTTTTCCGTTATAGTACCGGCGGCTATCCCCTTTATCATTCCTGATGAACATGACCTGAGCACCTTCTTTCAGGCAAAGTAGCTCATCAGCCGGGAATGATTTATCATTAAAGATCCCTTCCACTTCAGCTTTAAATATGTGCTTCTTCCCGGGTAGTGCATTTAATTCCCTGTCATTGATACGGTCGGCCAGATAATTATGAGAGGTCAGCGTAATATAATTATCATTCTTGCCGGGTTTAAATGAATGTTTATAAAATGTATTCAACCAGGAAAGATCTTCAGAAGTCACCACATTGTTTCTAACCCGGTTGAGCAATTCAATAAATTCAGGTTCATTTTGACGATAAATGGTTTGTAATTCGATGGTGAGAGGGATTGCTTCTTTGTAAACCCTTGCATCAAAAAAGAAAGGGCTATTGTAATAATTAGAAAGCAATTCCCATTCATCATTGACGGTAACAGGTGGTAATTGAAACAGGTCACCAATCATCAATACCTGTACCCCTCCAAAGGGTGTAGAAGGTTGATATCGAAAATACCGCAACACCGTATCAACGGCATCTAATAAATCTGCCCGGACCATGGAGATTTCATCTATTATCAATAATTCCAATTCTTCCATTAGTTTTCTTTTGGTCGAATTGATCCGGATATTTTTTAATAAAAATGTACGGTCATAAGCCGGATTAGAAGACTGGTTCCAGGTATTGATCCTGCCTGGTACATATGGTCCTAATGGTAATTGGAAAAACGAATGGATGGTCACCCCTCCAGCATTGATAGCTGCTACACCTGTGGGAGCCACTACCACTGCTTTTTTTCTGGTGGAGTCCATGAGTTGGCGTAAAAAAGTGGTTTTACCTGTTCCCGCACGGCCGGTAAGGAATAAGTTCCTGCCTGTTTGATGCACAAATGATGCTGCCAGTTGGGAGTGTATATTCACAGTGGAAGTATCAGGAAGATTCATGAAGAAAGTTAATTAAGCCCTGGTTATAAATAGGAATTTAAAAATAATGCATCGATCGCATAAATGGAGATTTTATATGGGTTTTTTTTGAAAATGAGGGGAAGGAAATAATAATAAAGGAGAAAGGAGAAAGGAGAAAGGAACAAGGAACAAGGAACATTTAGCTCACCACCTTCACAACTCCCAAAAGAATTAATAATTAAAAATTAGTAATGAATAATTAAGGGGAAGGAGGAGCAAGGAACAAGCGCGGGGGAGAAGGAGGTATTCGGTAATCGGTATTCAGTAAAGGAATAGAACAAGGGACAAGGGGAAAGGGCATAGCCGATAGTTCGTAGCAAGACTTATGGCAATGACTAAAAAAGATTACCCGTTCTTGTTCAAACTTCATAAATTATTTGCAAAGAAGATAAACGATGACGTAATAACGTACTCACGACTTTGACGTCATCCCTGCGCAGGCAGGGATCTCCCGGGTTTTGTATTCAGATTCGATAAGTTTAGTAACCATGATCACCTATCATTTGAGGTTATACCATACAATTGTGTTATCGTGAGGAGTTTCCTGCTTGCGCGGGTATGACGCATTGGTGGGTTGGACTCTTGGCGCAGGTATGGAAAGATATAGTTTAAAAGTTCAAAGAGTTCAATGTTTGACCATCTTAATTACTCTTTTAATATAGGAAATATTGGGTTCGAAAATAATACATATGAAAATAAACCTCATTACAACGGTATGAAAAACCAATAAACAAAAAGCTGTGGCAAAAATATATTTTAAGAATGAACAGAGGTTTTATACATAAATCAAGTTACATAAGGATTTATTGCAAAAAAATAGGCTACTAAAACTCAGTAGTGATATTTCTGAAAACGACAATCCAATCCTCATAACTGGAAACTGGAAGTGATTCCTAAAATTGGAAATTATTGATCTGCTGTTTTTCTTTCTTCAAAGATATCTTCATCCTCCTGTACAGAAGGATTGTCCCCTTCATTGTCGGATAATGATGTATTTTCGTCGTTTTCATTATTTTCAGCAAAAAATTTCTTTTGCATAATTAAAATGACTGCAACACCTACAAAAATTGAGGCATCTGCAATATTAAAAATAGGCCATAAAGCGATGTGTTCGCCTCCCCATAAAGGCACCCAATCTGCAACCCGGCCTTCCCAAATATCAATATAAAACAAATCAATTACTTGTCCGTGAAACCAGGGTGTGACTGCACCATAAGGAGCATTATCTAAAAAGACACCATAAAAAGTGCTGTCTATCACGTTTCCTATTGCACCTCCAAGTATTAATGCTACACACCAGATCAACCCCACATGAACCTTCTTTTTGGCTAACATGTATAAATAATAACTAATACCTGCTACCGCTATGATCCTAAAAAGCGTTAATATGAGTTTCCCATACTCCGATCCGATCTCAATACCAAAGGCCATTCCGGGATTTAGGGTGTAATGCAATTTGAACCAGTCACCAAAAACAGGTATTTCCTGGCCACGAACCATGTTGAAGTATACCAGCAATTTTACTATCTGATCCACTATGATGACACCGATGCTAAGCAGATAAAATTTAAAGTATTTCACGTGTTTATAGTTATGTAATATTAATAGAAGGTTTAATTTCGGTCCTGTTCAATTTTTATCATCATCTGATAAGCATCAATTTCCATGTTGTTGCCATCGTGCAACTGATCTGTTAACTCCAGTTTCAATGCCTGTGTTTCTGTGCAAATATATTCTTTATAGATGGAAAGTGCAGATTTCACCATTTCATCTTCAGGTTTAACGCTGATTTTGATTTTATCCTGTACATCAAGGCCCATATCTTTTCGCATATTTTGAATTCTATTCACCAGATCCCTGGCAATACCCTCTCGTTTAAGTTCCTCTGTCAATCTAATATCAAGGGCAATCGTAATGTTGCCTTCACTGGCAACCGACCATCCAGGGATATCTTCAAAAGTTATTTCTACATCGTCCAAACCTAATGTAACCGGAACATCTGCCAATTGTAAAGCAAATACCTGCTCTTTCTCCAACAATCGAATATCTTCCTGACTCATGGCTTGGATGGCTTTCGTAATATCCTTCATTCTGGCACCATACTGACGGCCCAATTTTGCAAAGTTGGGTTTAATACGTTTGGTAAGCAGACTAGATTTTTCATCAATAAATTCTACGTCCTTGATGTTCACCTCCGTTTTTATCAATTCCACAACTTCAGATATCTGTTGTCTGATTTTTTCATTGATGGCGGGAACCAAAATTTTAGATAATGGCTGTCTTACTTTCAATCTGTGTTGTTTTCTTAGTGAATGCACCAAAGAAGATATCCGTTGTGCCAGTTCCATTCGTTCTTCCAGATCCACATCGATAAGATCCTGATTGGCTATAGGGAAATCGATTAAATGTACCGATGCCGCTTTTTCGATACCCGTCACTATATTAAGATCCTGAAATAATTTTTCAGCATAAAAAGGAGCTACCGGAGAAGCAAGCTTAGCTACTGTAATCAGACATTCATACAAGGTCTGGTAAGCAGCCAATTTATCTTTTGAAATATCCTCTGTGCCATTACCTGATTCAGAAGGTTTCCAGTAACGTTTCCTGTTTAGCCGTACATACCAGTTGCTCAGGTCATCTATTACAAAATCCTGTATTGCCCTAACTGCTCTCGTAGGTTCATAATCATTAAGAGCAGTATCTGTTTTGCTGATCAGCGTATTCAGTTTAGAAATGATCCAACGATCGCTTTCCATCCGTTCACTAAGCGGAATTGGATTTGAAGAATAATTGAAATGGTCTATATTAGCATACAATGCAAAAAAGGAATAGGTATTTTGTAAAGTTCCAAAAAACCGTCTTTGTACTTCCGCAATACCGTCCAGATCAAATTTTAGATTGTCCCAGGGATTGGCATTGGCAATCATATACCACCGTGTGGCATCAGGACCAAATTGGGCTATGGTTTTAAATGGGTCGATGGCATTCCCCAATCGCTTGGACATTTTATTGCCATTTTTATCCAGCACCAGCCCATTGGATACCACATTTTTGAAAGCAACATTTTCAAACAACATCCCTGCAATGGCATGGAGTGTAAAAAACCAACCACGGGTTTGGTCTACACCTTCTGCAATAAAATCGGCAGGAAATCCGCTTTCAAATATCTCTTTATTTTCGAAAGGATAATGCCACTGTGCATAGGGCATTGCTCCTGAATCGAACCAAACATCAATTAAATCAGGCTCGCGATACATTTTCTGACCTTTCGGACTTACCAGAATAATATCATCTACAAATGGCCGGTGTAGATCAAAATCTTCAGGTAATGGGTTTTTCATAAAACCCACCTTGATGGATAATTCAACGTCAGATTGAAGTTCGGCCAATGAACCAATACATTTTTCTTCTTTTTGATCTTCAGATACCCAAATTGGCAATGGTGTGCCCCAATACCTGGAGCGGCTGAGGTTCCAATCCACCAAATTCTCCAGCCAGTTGCCAAATCTGCCGGATCCTGTAGATGCCGGCTTCCAATTGATGGTATTGTTCAATTCTACCAGTCTTTGTTTGAAAGCTGTTGTTTTGATAAACCAAGAATCCATGGGATAATATAATACCGGTTTGTCGGTACGCCAGCAGTGAGGGTAGGAGTGTTCGTATTTCTCTACTTTAAATGCCTTATTTTCTTCCTTCAACTTGATGGCAATCAATACATCCGTGTTACGGTATTCAGGATCATTTTCATCTTTGCCCTCATAGTTTTTTACATACATGCCGGCAAAATCCGTAATCTCTTTTACAAATTT
This sequence comes from Bacteroidota bacterium, assembly GCA_023393375.1. Lineage (GTDB taxonomy): Bacteria > Bacteroidota > Bacteroidia > Cytophagales > Cyclobacteriaceae > JAEWLI01. Next base: position 3,194 of record JAEWLI010000233.1, on the reverse strand, counting down.
TCCCTGTTTATCAACTATGGGCATTTCTTTACCGGCTTCGTCTTTTACAATTACTCCGGGAACATTGTTTTTCACACTCACCCGATAGTCATCTGCTCCAAATGTTTTAGAGATATGCACGATTCCAGTTCCATCTTCAGTAGTGATAAAATCACCGGAGATTACAGTAAAAGCAGGATATGGCAATGGGACATAGGGCATCAATTGTTCGTATTCAAGGCCGATTAATTCACTACCAGTAAATTCTCCTGTAATTTGATAGGGGATCAATTTATCACCCGGCCTATAATCATCAAGATTGATTCCTTCAGCTTTGGAATTGAAATATTTGCCCACTAATTCTTTGGCAAGCACCACGCTGACAGGTTTAAAAGTATATTGGTTATATGTCTTTACTTTTACATACACAATTTTATCACCTACTGCCAAAGCGTTGTTTCCCGGCAAAGTCCAGGGAGTGGTAGTCCAGGCAAGAAAAAATACTTCTTCGTCAGCTTGATCAAACAACTTTGCAATTAAAGGATGTTGGTTTCTCTTGATCTTAAATTGAGCTACAATGGAGGTGTCTTTTACCATCCGGTAACAACCAGGCTGGTTTAGTTCGTGGGAACTAAGTCCTGAACCCGCTGCTGGCGAGTAAGGCTGGATGGTATATCCTTTATATAACAGCCCTTTTTTATAAAACTCTTTTAATAAATACCATAAAGTTTCCATATAATCCCTTTTATAGGTAATATATGGACGATCAAGGTCTACCCAATAACCAATTTTTTCTGTAAGCTCATTCCATTCATCGGTATATTTCATTACTGCCTCACGACATTTGGCATTATATTCCTCTATGGAGATGGACTTACCAATATCTTCTTTAGTGATGCCGAGTTCTTTTTCAACCTGTAATTCCACTGGAAGGCCATGAGTATCCCATCCGCCTTTCCTTTTCACCTGAAAGCCTTTCATGGTTTTGTACCGGCAGAAAATATCCTTCACTGCACGGGCCATTACATGGTGAATACCGGGAGTGCCATTAGCTGAGGGAGGCCCTTCATAAAATGTAAATGGAGGGGACCCTGCTCTTATATCTATTGATTGTTCAAAAATTCTGTTCTTTTTCCAGAACGACAAGATTTCTTCTCCAACTTTTGCGTAATCAATGCTCTTATTTTCTTTATACTTCACCGGTCAACAAGTGTCTTAAGGTTTATAAATAATTTACTTAATATTTCTATACTGTGATTCCACCTGATTTTGCTCATCTTCAGTAGAAGCCAGTCCAAAACTTTGTAGTTCTATCAAATCCAAATCGATCTCTTCGTCTTCATCTTCCTGGTAGAACTCATCATAATGCTCTATAAGAGCGTATTCATGTGTCTTTCTTTTTCCGTCATCAAAAGCCAGCAACAAAGATGGTAGTACAATCAGGTTGGTGAACATTGCTATTAACAAAGTTGTGGATGTCATAATTCCCAAAGCAATAGTGCCACCAAATTCTGAGCCTGCAAAAATAATGAATCCTGCGAATAAAACGATAGATGTATAGATCATGCTTGAACCTATTTCACCAATACTTCGGCTAACAGCCAGTGGCACGAAAAAATTATTGCTAAATAGTTCCTGTCGGTATTTTGCCAGAAAATGAATGGAATAATCAACAGAAATACCAAATGCAATGCTGAAGATCAATGCTGTGCTGGGTTTTAACGGAATGCCGAAGAACCCCATAATTGCACCACTTATTAACAGGGGAATGATGTTAGGTATGAGAGAAATAATGATCATCCTGAAATTCATATAAAGGATGGCCATAATAATAGAGATTAACAAAAAAGCAAGAATCAGGCTCATTTGAAGATTATCTATCAAGAATTTATTCCCTTTAACAAATAGCGGTGAAGAACCGGTTACGGTAACTTCCATTTCTTTTCCCTCAAATATTTCCTGAATTTTAGGTTGTATCTTGTATTGGATCAGAGAATCCATTCTGACAGAACCAATATCGGCTATATTCATGGATATCCTAAGTTTCTGGCCGGTAGCATCTACAAAATTATCGATCAATCCGGTAGCATCAGATTGTCCCTGAAAATACTGCAAAATAAAATTTCGGTCATTTCCCGGAAGGGCATAGAAATCGGGATTCTGATTATAAAAAGCCTGTCGCGCGGCTTTTATAAAACCCACAATTGATACTGGTTTGGAAATTTCCGGAATAGCATCAAGATAAAACTCCAGTTCTTCTACCGCTGAAAGAGTGTTTGGCCTTATAATTCCTTTTTTCCTTCCCGTATCTACCATTATTTCCAAGGGCATGACCCCTCCAAAGTTTTGTTCAAAAAAAGCAAGATCTTTTTTAATGGTGCTTTGCTCTGGTAAATCATCGACCATGTAAGACACAGGTTTGATCCTGTACATCCCAATTGTTGATAAGATTATAATCAGGATAGTCACCACAAATACAGAATATTTATGCCGGTGCACTAAAATATCGATGTCATGTAGGGCACGGTCGATTAACCTGAAATTTAGGTGCTTCAATTGTTTTCCGTGTGGAGCTGGAAGATAAGCAAATACAGCCGGTATAAGGATGATACTAACCACAAAAGTAGCCAGGATATTTATTCCTGTTACTAATCCAAATTCCTTTAAAACAACAATATCAGTAAATCCAAGCACCAGAAATCCAATAGCTGTGGTGAAGTTTGTGATCAGGGTCACTATTCCCACTTTTCTGATCACACGGCTTAATGCTTTCATTTTATTGCCGTGCTTATCGATCTCCTGATGATACCTGTTTAATAAATAAATGCTGTTGGGAATTCCGATTATCACAATGATAGGAGGGATGAGTCCTGAAAGAATTGTGATCTTATATCCAAAAAGTGCCAATGTGCCCATAGACCAAATGACCACTACCGAAATAATAATGAGTGGAAAAACTACCGCATCCCATGATCGGAATAAAAATAAAAGAATGAGAGCGGTGACTAATACTGACAATACCAGAAACAACTGCATCTCACTTTGTACTTTTTCAGAAACTATGGTTCTGATAAATGGCAAACCCGCATGATGGAGTTGAATTCCGGTGTGGTTTTCAAAAAAAGTAGTAGCCCGTATAATGTCTTCTGTAAACTGAACCCTCTTTCTGGAATTCATTACCTCCTGATTTACCCCTACTATGATAAGCGTAGCCC
>JAEWLI010000214.1 GCA_023393375.1 Bacteroidota bacterium | reverse complement strand
CCATTGAAACAGATTCGTCTTTATACTTTTTGTAATGGATAAGGTAGTAATTTATTAATAAAAGTTTTTCTATCGATTTGCTTTCGGTAATTAGCATTTGTTGAAGCGCATCGGGTATTTATGATCTTCAAAATACTCATGGATATAAACATCAATTTCTTTTGACATGGCATTGATACGGTTGTAAAATCCTGCACTGTCTAATTGAAAAAAGTATAGACTGTCTAAATGTTCATATTTCTCTGATATTTTAATAGTTCCCAATTGAAAATTATGCACATTGGCCCCTTCCCCTGTTATTTCCAAAGTATTAAAAAGATCCTCTTTTTTTCTCACGGGTATGTATTTATTTGAGGCTCAATATTTTTAATAATTATTCTAAAGTATAATAATTTCTTAAAAGATCAAAGAGCTATTTAGATGGGTAAGTGGGAAATAAAATTTTTTACTTTCATCTAAACAATCACCCTTTAACTTTATTCGGCAGGTAACCAAAATACTTTTTAAATGCCAATGTAAAATGGGTGGCGTGTTTGTAACCTGCAGCAATAGCTATTTCAGATATTTTCAATTCACCTTTTTTCAACATCTCTTTCGACTGTTCCATTCTATAGGCATGAATAAATCCGAATACGGTAGTGCCGAAAATTTGCTTAAAATGTTTCTTCAGGTTGAATACATTGGTGCCAACATTTTTTGCTAACATCGTAAGGGATAAAGGATTTGCCAGATTGTTGATGATGATTTCTTTCGCCAAATGCATCTTTTCTATTTCATCAGGCTTTAGCTCTTGTGTAGCCAATGAATCATCCACCGCATGTTCTTTTTGCTCGAGTTGTATGGTTAATAATTCAATTACTCTCGATTCGATAAATAGTTTTTTATAACAACCCTTATGTTCACAATGAATAATATCATAAAGAATATTCATAATCCGGGGCTTGATGGATAGATTATGCTTACTTAGCAATGCCAGTTCATTCCTCCGGTATTTGTCCTGAAATGTATCAAATGAAACCAGGCTTTCGGGTAAATATCTGAAAAAGAAGTCGGGTGTGATGTTGATCACCACCATTTCCATCAATGGATCGGGCTGCCACTCCATTTGAATTGTCTGTACAGGCATCAGGCTTAAATTGTGCTGGTAAGGGCTTAGTTGCATTACGGGGAGGTCATGATGGACAGTACTAATCAACCCATTGCATTTAATTGAGAAAATCATTTGTATAAATGGCTCCTTATTGGCAAAAACCAATTTTTTTGGTTTCGATAAAGCCATCTTCCCATGCCATACATGAATATCTTTCAAGGAAAGCTCATAAGTCTCCTTATTGCTCTCTTGAATATGATGTTCGGTATATAGATCCCTTCTGTCCACCGGGCAATTTTTATTGCCTTCATAGAAACAAGGGCAAGAAAGCACAACTATCTCTTCATTTTCTCCCTCATACGACATTGTTTTTCCCTGATCCGTCATTCTTATTTTAAACAGACACTATATATTTGCGCCATTAATTATTTAGAACAAATCTAAATAAAAACAAGATAAATCTCTCAGTAAAACAGGACAATTATTATCCATTTTACAAATAATTGAAAGATAAATGCTTGTAACGAAAGAAATAGGCTACATTTTAATAAAATTGATTACGATGAATAAATTTTACCTTGTTGGATTTGCTGCTTACTTAATGTCAGGTTTGGCTTATTCACAAACAGCGGTTATCAATGGTCAAGTATCTGATATACAGACAAATGAACCCTTGATTGGAGTTTATGTGATTAAAAACAACGGAAACAATGGCACCATTACTGACAATGACGGGCGGTTTGCACTTCAAGCCCGGGAGGGGGATCAGTTATCGTTTTCCTATGTAGGATATGAAGACCATGAAGTTACGATAACATCGGATATGAAAGAATTAAAAATCAGCCTTCGGGAAGATTCCAAATATTTATCGGAGATTGTGGTAACAGGAACATTAGGTTTGCAACGCTCGGTTCGGGAACTGGGCACAACCAATCATTACCTCGATAATGAAGAATTGACGCAAGGGAAAGTGGTAGACCCTTTATTAGGTTTAACCAGCAAAGTAGCAGGGTTAAGAATAAATATGTATGACAGCAAAGTGGATCCCGATGTGCAGATAGTATTAAGGGGTGTACGCTCACATACTGGCAACAATGCCCCCCTTTATGTAGTAGATGGTGTACCAATACCCAGTATCAACAGGCTTAATCCCAATGATATTGAAAGCATCAACGTACTTAAAGGAGCCAATGCTGCTGCTTTGTACGGGTCGGAAGGGGTAAATGGTGCCTTGATCATTACTACCAAAAAAGGTCAGGCGGGAAAACAGTCCATATCATTTTCAAATACAACATTATTTGAACAGGTTTCCAGACTGCCCAAACAACAAAAGGAATTTGGACAAGGGACGAATGGTGTATATGATCCTTTGCAATACCAGTCGTGGGGCCCAAGGTTTGATGGGGAAATGAGACCTGTAGGTCCTGAACTTCCTGATGGAACACAATGGGAATTGCCCTACCAAGCTGTGGAAGATGGTAAAAGAAACTTCTTTAACACCGGAATTACTTTTCAGAACAATCTTGCTATATCCGGTGGCGATGAAAGATCTACCTACTATTTTTCCGTACAGGATGTATTGACAAAAGGTATTGTTCCCGAAGATCAAAACAGAAGAACTGGTGCGAGATTTAATGGTTCCCGTCTTTTTGGGAAATTGACCACCTCTTATAATATCAACTATATCATCAACAAAAATGATGTCACCCCCAGTGAGCCATGGGCAGTTGCGTACCGTATGCCTGCAAATCTTCCACTGGATAAAATTAAAGATTGGAGAAATGACCCTCATGCATCTCCTGACTATTTCTTTACCAATAATCAGGCTAATCCCTACTTTAACGCATCGAACCAAAGAAACGTGACTGATCAACAGACATTGAATGGTAACATTGAATTTGACTATGATGTCACAGACTGGTTTAGCGTGATTTACAGGGCAGGGATTTACAACCGGACTACTGATTTCCGAAATACAGTAGGCAAATATACCTACTCCACAGGCGGACGAACCAACATTGCGGGAAGTGTGGATGATGGAACAGGTACTTTCCGTAGGTTGAATAGTGACTTGATCTTCAACTTTGAAAGAAATTTTGGGAAATTCAGCAGCCGTTTAATATTGGGAAACAACATACGGACTGACCAACAAAAATCAATTAACCTGAGGTCATCAGCCATGGTAGTGCCTGACCTTTTTAATCAGGATAACAGGACTGGTGAACTGACAGGTAAATCCACCTTAACGGATTACCGCCAGGTAGCTGGTTATGGTGAATTGACAATGGGGTATCAAAACAACCTGTTTCTCACCTTCACAGGCCGTTACGAATCAGTTTCTGTTTTGAATAAAAACAATAGAGCATATTTTTATCCGGGAGTGAGTGCATCATTCATCTTTAGTGATGCCATAGCTGCTTTACAAAACAACCCTGTATTATCTCATGGCAAGTTTTTGGTAAGTTATAACAAAACAGGTAATGTGCCATTGTCACCTTACCAACTACAACATGTTTATACCCAAACCAATGGTTTCCCCTATGGCAATCAATCGGGTTTCAGTTTGGGTACGACAGATGTGAACCCTGATCTCGAACCTGAATTTGTTACTTCCCTTGAAGTGGGTAGCAAGTTGGGCTTTTTCAAGAACCGTTTGATGTTCGAAGCTGCTTACGTACATTCCAACTCAGAGAATGGCATCATTCAAGCCGATATTTCTTCTGCAACTGGATATGGATCTGCATGGGTAAATGCTTTCAGGGTGGTAAACCAGGTTGTAGAATTGAACCTCTCAGGTGATGTGATCAAAAACAATAACTTCAACTGGAATGTAGGTGCCAATTTCACCTATCTCCAAAGTGAATTGAAAGAAATATATGACGATGTGGAAAGGCTTTTCACTTTCAGACAGAATTATCTGATTGTGGGAAAACCCTATAACAGCTACATGTTTACCGACTACAAAAGGGATCCGGCAGGAAGGGTGATCGTTGATCCGAATACAGGAAACCCTGTTGGTATTTCAGAATTGTATTATGGTGGCACGGGAACTCCCCCTTACCAAATTGGTTTAAATACTTCCTTCTCGTTCAAAGGTTTCCAAATCGGTGCGCAATTTGACTGGAGAATGGGTGCCATAGTTTACACCGAAGCAGCGAACCGTATGATTTCAGATGGCACCAGCCCACTGACCACTCAACATGACAGACAACCCTTTGTTTTTCCTAATTCGGTGATCGAAGTATCGCCAGGCGTATTCGAAGAAAACACGGAAGTTCAAACGCAGGGTGATCGCACCTATTACGCAAATTTTGTGGCACCTGTTCAATCCAATTATGTGGTAAGTGCCAATTTCTTTAAGCTCAGAGAGCTGCATATCAGCTATAATTTACCCGCAAGTCTTTTCTTTAATCAATCACTGATCAAAGGAATAACCATAGGCCTTGTGGGAAGGAATTTATTCTCCATATGGGCGAAAGACAATATTTATAACGACCCGGAATTCGTGTACAGAGGCGGAAGTAGCGAAGGATATATGAGCTGGAGACACCTACCTCCTACCCGTTTGTACGGATTTAATGTAAATATTAATTTATAAACTTAATTACTACAGAAAATGAAAAAGTTCATATATTTCACACTTTTACCTTCACTCTTGTTATTTTCAGCCTGCGGGGAATTTCTTGATGTAAATGACAATCCCAACAGCCCTACCAATGTGCCTTTGGAACAACGGCTGCCCAATGCGTTGGTAAAATCTGTTGTACTGGAAAGCGGTTCGTTGAACCAATTAGGGGCCGTATGGGCTGGCTATTGGGCCAAAGCTACCGATGGTCCAGGTGCATCATCTTTGTTCAGATTGGAAGAAACCTATGGCGTGGAAGCTATGTCGTTCGATCGTGATGGCAGGCCTATTTGGGAAGACAGCTATACCGTGTTGGTCAATTATAAAGACATTGAAATTAGTGCCCAAACTAGCGGGGATCTCGCTTATTCGGGAATTGCCAAAATCATGCAAGCCTGGCATTTTCTCCGTTTGGTGGACTTATATAACAATGTGCCCTTTTCAGAAGCATTACAGGGGGTTAAAAATTCTACTCCAAGCTATGAAGATGGGGAAACCGTATACCGCGAATCCATCGATTTAATCACGGAGGGTATTAATGAAATAAAAGAAGCCCCTGCACTTTCACAAAAACCGGCTGCTGATGATGTGATGTTTAAAGGAAATCTGGAATTGTGGGTTAAGTTTGGGAACACGGTAAAACTTCGTGCTTTGCTGCGCCGAAGTGAATTGGGGGACAATGATTATATTAGTCAGGAAATAGCGAAAATAGTTCAGGAGGGAAGCGGATATTTATCTATAGGAGAAAGTGCTTTGGTCAATCCAGGTTTTATCGCTACAGCAAGTAAACAAAACCCTTTCTGGGATACCTATTACAGGACCCCAACCGGTTCTGCCACCAGTGGATTTAACACATTGCGCCCTACTGAATATATCATTCAGCAATATCAGTCACTTAATGATCCCCGGGTTGAAACCCTTTATGCCAAACCTGAAACAGGAGATGATTATAAAGGAGTACCGTTGGGCATGACGGCAAATACAGGATATACCAGGAAGGAAACTTCTGCTTTGCTGGGTCCTGAGGAGAACAATGGACAACCAGCGGCTTTGTTGAAAAGTGCTGAACAACCTGCTGTGCTGATGGGCTCATTTGAAAGCCTGTTTTTACAGGCAGAAGCTGCACAAAGAGGCTGGATTACGGATGATGCTGCAACTTTATACGAATTGGCTATTTCAGAATCATTTGAATACATGGAAGTGGAAGATCACTTGTTTCAGGATTATTATCAGCAGGAAGCGGTTTTGTTATCCGGAACAGACCAACCACTTCAACGCATCATCGAACAAAAATGGCTTGCCCTGAACAGCATTAACAGCATTGAAGCCTGGAATGATTACCGCAGGTTGGAAATTCCAACAGACCTTCCTGTTTCGCTGCAAAGCCCGTCGCAGGATCCGAATTACAGACCACAAAGGTTGACCTACCGTCAATCTGAACTATCGAGCAATGGTGCTGAAGTAGCCAAACAGGGACATATAGACCCGTTTATATCCAGGGTGTTCTGGGATGTAAAATAGAAAAATTATTAACAAAAGAAAGATATATCGCAAATCGTCATTAAGAATTCATCATTCCCAATTAAGAATTTTTAATTTCGAATCAAACGAAGATAGAACAAACAAATAAATATATGGAAAGTAAAAAACGCCCTGCCTGGCAAAAGACAAGAAAATTCCTGAACGATATTCACCTGTGGATGGGTATTGGCAGCGGATTGATCCTCTTTGTAGTCTGCCTGAGTGGCACGATTTATACTTTCAGTACAGAAATACAGGAATTTGTAGATAAAGAAAAATATTTTGTAAAAGTACCATCCCATGAAGAGCGGTTGCCTGTCGAAAAGGTGATCGCTATGGTAGTGGATAGCCTGGGTGGTGGTCAGGTACAGTCAGTGACCATCCCGGCAAACAAAGAAAGTGTTTACCGGCTTAACATTAAAAAAGAAGAACCAAAGGAAGACATCACGGAAAACAAAGAGGAAAATCCCGATAGAGAAAGAAATCAAACTTTAGACACCGCATCAGTTCCAGGGATAGAAAAAACCCGTGCGGATAGCAGCAAAGTACAAACCAAGCCACAAAGGGCAGTTACCACCAGCGGCCCCCCTCAAGGTGGAAGAGGTAATCGTGGTACTACTTATCTGGTAAATCCTTATTCAGGAACAATATTGGGGACTACGGAAAGTACCACATCGGAATTTTTCATGATCATGTTCCGCCTGCACCGCTGGTTATTGCTCGATTCCAGCATTGGGCGACCCATTGTAGGTTGGGCCACTGTCATTTTCACGTTATTGGTACTCACCGGACTGGTGATATGGATACCGAAAAAAGTGAGGGCCTGGAAACAAGGCCTAAAGATCATGTTCAGCGGTAATTGGAAAAGGGTAAACCATGACCTGCACAATACGCTCGGGTTTTATTCTTCCTTTTTGTTATTGATCATGGCATTGACAGGCCTCACCTGGTCCTTCGATTGGTACAAGGATGGATTTTTTAAAGTGCTGGGTGTAGAAAGACCTGCCCCGGGTGCTGCCCGTGAGGAAATTTATTCTACCATACCCACAGACCCTGCTCCCAATCCATCAGTCCAGGAATATCTGGCCCAGGCAGATGAACTGCTCCCCTATCAAGGTGATTACAGGATAACACTACCCAGCGACGAAACCGGGACGGTATCCCTCATAAAAAGTAATGTGGGATTTTTTGCCTTTTCAGGCACTGACCGCGTACAACTGGATCAATATACTGCTGAACCACTCAAGGTAGAGCTTTTTTCAGATAAACCATTGAATGAAATGATTACCTCTTCCATCAAAGCCCTGCATTTGGGAAACATATTCGGCACTTTCTCCAAAATCCTATATTTTATTGCCTGCCTGGTAGCCACGAGTTTGCCAATAACAGGCACCATCATCTGGATCAACAAATTGAAGAAGAAAAAGAAAAAAGCAAGAAAGGCTAGGGACAAAAAGGCTAAAGAAGATAGAAAAGAAGGTGACTATCAACTAAGCCAAGTCGGACGATAGTTTGACCGGCAGCTTCGACCGCTTCCGCTTCGACTTCGCTCAGCGGGCGGCTCAGCAACCTTCTTGTGGGCGGCTCAGCGGGCGGCGCAACGGTCAGGGGGATTTGGAAACCTTCACATTTGCCAACCGTCATTCTGAATGCCGGATCCAAAAGATATAATTCAAGGAAAACATTAACTGGCATGAAGAATCTCCCCATTCGGAGACGGAACTCCGGTTTGGCAAATCAAACATCATCACTACCACTTCTTTTAATAAGTGCTTGATCACACCCATTGTATATATTTGGCATCGTTTACATTAGTAATCTGATCTCTATTTTTGAGTAATCAATGTATTCCTTTAAAATATCACCGGCTGGTGATATCAGTATCTCAGCTCCACATCTTTTCAGGTTGGGTAAGTTTATCCTGTTGTTGATGACTGACCAAGTGAAAGCAGTGCAATCCGCCTAATCCATGATTCAGACAAGAAATGGAGGTGAAATCGTTTGAATCACAGATTATACCAATTTCATGAATGGTACGGATAAAATTATGGTAAATAAATACTGCTAATCCCTATTTTTTGGGATTATATTGTAAAGATTTTAAATTATTGGATCTGATTATATTACTTAGTCCACCTATTATAAATTGAATCGTTATCGGATTACCTGTAAAGTCTATTACATCATTCAAAGAATAATCAACCACATTATACTTACCGCTTAACCCAAGATAAAATGAATCAGTAACGTAATATCTATAACCTAATCCAAAACTAAAGTTATATGTCCATGTTGTTTCAGAATCCAAATCATTATTCTTGTCTTCTTTCAATGCATCAAATCCATCCAATGCAATTCCTCCGGTAATTTGAAGTTCGTGTCCGTTTTTTGCATATATATCCCGCCCTATGTCAAATCCAATATGTCCGCCAAAAAAATGATCTGTCAATTCAAGTGAATTATCTGATTTTGTACGCCTTGCATAATAATCATTTATAGAATTAAGAAATTTAAATGTCATAATTAAATCATAGTTCATTTTCCTATGTTTTATGCCAATTTGAAAGCCAAGATCTGGATGTACGCCTAGCTTTTTAAGTTCTCCTGCTGGTATCCATACACCAGTTATCCACGATATGTGAAACTGGCCCATGTTGACATACCTGTTAACCGCTCTTTCATATTCTATTGATAGAGTTGTTTCTTTGTATGCTTTAGATTGTAGTTTGGGGAAAATTGTATCGGTAGTAACGCCGTAGAATTCTGCTAAAAGGTGTTCAATGGACTCAGGAGAATAATTTTCCATTAAACTCATTGCTAAAACTTGTGAATATTTGTCAAATTCTTGGCCAGGGGGAGTAAAACCATAATAGGATTTGTAAGCATCATATGGATAAAAGTTGCCATAATTAATCATTTCCTTACGGTTCTTGTAATTAAATATATAATCAAGCGTACCATCGATCAACAATGTATCACTAAACTTATTTTCTCGTAATGCCAATAGAATTTTTGCCCTGAATATCGGCTCTCGCATACCACATTTTGTTTCCCAATATTGTAAAAGATATTTTGCTGAATCAAGTTTGTTTTCATGCATAAATCTTACAAAATGTTCTCCGCTATTGTAAGATATATCAGCACAGTCTATTTGCCTTTTTGTCATTAAATGATCAAAATCCTGTCCAAAGGTCAATTCTGATAAAAATATCAATATTATTAAGAATCCTAATCTTTTCATAGTTTGTGAATTTGTATCATATAATTGGGGTAAACGTCAATTCTAATCGGATTTAATGATAATTATAACGGTGCGCATATGCCCAGTGGCTGATTGCGGACGATTCAACTGTCAAACCGTGATGAAGTATGAGCGACCGAAAAGCCTTGCAAAGTGCAGTAAACCAGCCATTGGGTATATGCGGTGTTGTGTGTAGTTACTCTTTAACTTGATACTTAAAATCAGGAATCCCCCTTAAAAAGAGTCTACTGCTTTGTATTCCTCCATCATTATAAAAGTGATAATATCCATTAGATTCGAGATAATATGCATAGTACATCATTCCCAATTCAATATTTTTTATTTTCTGTGGGTGCAAAATATGACTTTCATTCCAATAGAAATCAGGAAGAAGCACGTCATAAACTGATTCATGATTTTCATCAAAATATCTAATTACATAACGTTTATTTGCTTGCAGTAATAATTTACTATCCAATTTCGTAAATTGAAATTCCTTAGTATTGGTTATAGTGACATTATTGGTCAATATAGGTGAGTCGGTTTCTGATATCCATTCCCATGGTTCACCATCTATTTCGATAATTTCAATTTCATATTTTCCTGTTTTAGCCATACGTCCTCCAATAGCTGTTATTTCAATATCAACAAGTGGTTTAAAAATAAAACCACGCTTAGTGGCATAATTTATATAGTCGAGATTTCCTCTATTTATAAGTCCAACAACAATTTCAGAATCCTGAGAAAAAAATTCTTCAAGCATCCCGTAAGATTGAGGTTCAACAACATCTTTACTACAAGAGATAAATAATACAAATACTAAAATGTAAAGTTTTTTCATTTTTTTATTATTAAACGTTTAATTATTGAGTTCTCGGTAAAATCCCAAATTCTGGCTAACCAAAAATTTACAATCTTTTTCCTCTTCTAAAGCTTGACGTTAGCTCGTTAAATTAATAGGCACAGTTTTTTGCAATTACACACAACTTGTTTATATCCGTACAAACTTACTTCTTTATAGATATCTCTCTCTAATTTAATTGACCTCACACTTATATAGGACTCCGTCATATTACCCTCATCACGGTCTGCCAATATACCGAAAGTTAATCAACAAATGATAAAAATTCAATAAAGCAACAAGGAAATAATCCGGGGAATTGGGGGATTGGGCGTTGGGGAGTTGGGGAGTTGGTTGTTCATCGCAACCACTGGGGGGCTTCGACCGCTTCCGCTTCCGTTTCCGCTTCGGCCGCTTCGACTTCCGCTTCGGCTTCGCTCAGCGGGCGGCTCGGCGGACGAGCTCGGCAAGTGGCGCAACGGTCAGGGAGATTCTGGAACCTTCACATTTGCCAACCGTCATTCTGAATGCCGGATCCAAAAGATATATTTCAAGGAAAACATTAGTGGCATGAAGAATCTCCCCATCCGGAGACGGAATTCCGGCTTTGCAAATCAACACTATCACTGCCCCCTACTTATATAGGGGCCTGACCACACCTTTAAGGTTTTGAAAACCTTAAAGGTGTTACTGCAAATAAAGCCTTTTATAGAGATTTCACCTAATCATGAGATCCTTCGCTGCGTTACTAATAACGGGAGTCTTCCCCCCCACAGATCCTGAAACAAGTTCAGGATGACATTAGCCAGCGCTCTTCGTAACTGTCGTCATTCGCTGTTTGTGTTTTACTTGTAAAAATCCGGGATTCTGGATGACCTCACTGGATGGATCATTTTCTAAAGTTGTGACTGGTGAATCTCCTAGCTCTCCGCACTCCACTCTCAGCTCCCCGCTCTCCGCCAAAAAAAAACCTCCCTAAATAAGAGAGGCCTTTTTATAAATTCTCATTTTCAATTCAAAAACCGTCCGCCAAAAGGATAATGTTACTCGTTAGCATTTGCATCACCTTCATTATTTCCTTTATCTCCTGGTCGTTTGCCGCTCAAACGGGCAACTGTGTTGGTTTCTTTGATGGTAACTGATGCCCCCGTGAAGATGGCATCCTTTTGTTGAAGCTATCCAGAGAAAAGGCTTCAAATATGGGAATGATAAAATCAGTGAATTCAGTGCAATCCGCCCAATCCTTGATTCAGACAACCTGATGGCTTTTATTCATTGATGGAAATTATATCCAATTTATCTAAAAACCGCTCGTCTGACATTCCTGTTCTGTTAAAGAAAACCACACTCCCTTTTTTTAAGTCGGGATAAATTCTTATTTCGCAATAATAGCCACCACCACCACCTGCGTGTGCAAAATACTTGGTACCATCTAGTTCCCCACAAAACCAGGACAAGCACATGCCGGTATTTTCATCTTTATTGGTAATGTTTTCTTGAAAAAGCATTTGCTTGTATTCATCCGAAATCAGGCAGTTGTCTTTTTTCAGAAGTTCTTGAAGATAGGTTACAAATGCCGTTGGTGTACCAATTAGTCCCCCATATGATGGCCCATTCACATAAAAATTTTTAAATGAACGCCACTTACCTGTCACTTTTCCCATAAACTTTGACTTGTCTAAAAAAAACCCTAATATTAGATTAGAGAACGACATTCTTTTGTGATACCCTACAGCATGGATCTCGTAGTTGACCACTTCAAAAGTCAAATCGGCAGGATTAATTGGTAATTTGTTGATTATATTTTCGGTAATATATTCCTCGTATGTTATTCCAGAAACTTTTTCAATCAGTTGACCCAAAATGACATATCCTAAATTTGAATATTGGAATTTATCATTGGGTTGAAATCTTGTTTTACTGTTTTTTTTGAAAATTAACTTAAAGAAAGTGTCACTGTCAAATATTTTATGCTCACTATCTAAATGTATCCAATCTAACGGAATGGGATTGGGTATTCCTCCTGAGTGGTTGAGAAGTTGTTTTACAGTGACTTCTTTGCCATATGGAAATTCAGGCAAATACTCATGGGTGGGTTTGTTTATATCTATTATTCCTTTTTCGAAAAGCTGCATAATGGCTAATGCCGTAAAAGTTTTGGTTACGGAAAAACCATGATAGGTGGTTGATAAATTTACTTCCTTCTTAGTGGAAATGTCAGCAAAACCTATTTGAAAAGACCTGATAATACTGTCTTGGTTAAAATGTAAATATTGTACAGAAGGCGTCTTATTGCTTTTTACCTGATCAATTAATAGTTTGTCAATTTTATTCATTTGTATTGTTGTCTGAGAATGACAAGAGCTAAACACTATCATCATCATTATTGCCACCGATGTTTTCATAACCTGGCATTCATGTTTAGAAGGCTTGAAGGTATTATTGAGTCTGCTTTCTTGGATTTAGTATTCTGTTAATAGCTGAGATTAGAATGATATTTGATATCAAACTTAAGATCATAATTAAAAAATAATCTGATTTGTAGTGTTCGTAGATCATAGATATATTAATCGCATAGAATATCATAAGGCCTAATAAAGATTCATATAGATGATGGGGATTTTTAGAAAATAAAACCGGTAGAATTATTGTTAAACAGGGGGCAATTATAAACCAAAAAAGAAGTGTAGTAAATATGTTCCAACCTATGTAAATGGAAAATGGGACTAAAACAAGTGAAAGACCAATAGGCACAATCAATATCCCTTTCAATTTATTAATTTTTTCTTTATTCATATGATTCATTTAAACTTCGTTAACCGGTTAATCTAGGTCTCAATATACTGAAAGTTAATAAACAAATGATAAAAATCCAATAAAGTAACAAGGAAATAATCCGGGGAATTGTATGGTTGGGTAGTTGGGAAGTTGGTGAGTTGGTGAGTTGGTTGTTCATCGCAACCACTGGGAGGGCACTTCGAACGCTTCGGCTTCCGCTTCGGCTTCGCTCAGCGGGCGAGCCCAGCGGACGAGCTCAGCGGGTGGCTCAGTAGCCTTCTTGTGGGCGGCTCAGCGGTCTGAGAGATTTTGGAACCTTCACATTTGCCAAACCGTCATTCTGAATGCCAGATCCAAAAGATATATTTCACGAAAAACATTAACTGGCATGAAGAATCTCCCCATCCGGAGACGGTATTCCGGCTTGGCAAATCAAACACCATCACTGCCCCTACTTATATAGGAGCCTGACCACACCTTTAAGGTTTTCAAAAACTGGTTTTAGCTTCACAAGTTGATGAAATGAAAAGTTGGCGTTATCTCATCGGTCATCTGACTGTTTATTCAATTTAGAATTCCACACTATTTCTAATAATATATTAATTGAAAAAAAATGGTTAAATCGCATTACCAGATGATTGACATCAGCAAAGTGAGGATCGATTAATACATTAAAAAGGAATAATATTGCACCACTTGACTCAAATAAGGTTGATTCAGTAATGACAAAAAAGTCCAGCACATAATGGGATCAGTATATGCCTAGCGGTTCATTTGTAGTTTCGGCTTTTTCTCTTACCTTTAGTCCTGTTTCGGAGGATGCGTGTTGTCGCGCAAGTAATCACCATGCACATACCATCAAAACGTAGTCTATATTAAGATGAGATACATTTTTTCATTAATATTATTTCTAAGTTTATTTGCTTGCCATAAAAAGCAAAATGAAAATTCCGGGATTGAACCAGATTCTGGTAACAACGAACTTTCAGAAATTCTTGAGGTTATAGAAACAGACTCCGGCCATTTAATGAATAATGATAATAGATCTATAATAGGAATCGATACAGAACAAGTTGATACAATTCCGTGTAATATCCAGATACTTGTAAGTGTTAATAAAAATTTTGAATCTTTATCGAAGATCGAAATTGATTCACTATTAATGACTTTTAGCCAATCATGTTCAAACAATATTGAATTTTCGGAATTCAGCAATGAGTTGTTATTTGAAACCATAGAACGCTACCCAGTTTTAACATTGGAACTACTTAAAGACAGTGTCAAATACGACTTTGAGGTTATTTATCAAGAACTTACTTCTCCATTGCATGATTTAATTCCATTATCTAAAATTGCTGAATAAAATGAATGCACATACCGTCCTATAGTCCTAGTTTGCAACGAGGATTTTAGAGAAAGGCAATTCTATCGCCATAGAAGCACTTATATTTATTACCAGAACTAAAACAAAAAATCAGGTCAGGAGACAGGTACCAAATCACCGATCAGCATAGTCGTTATTTTCTTACTTGTACCATTGTACATTGGATCGATTTGTTCAATAGAAAGGACAATAGAGGATATTGTTGTGCAGTCCCTCAACTATTGCATAGAGCAAAGGCATTTAATTCTCTTGGGTGATCATGAGCAACCATGTTCATCTGGTGAGCAATCCTATAAGGTTTTCAAAACCTTATAGGATTTTATACAACCTTCTTCATTCATCTGTTGGTTCGATGCGAACCTCCCGGAGAAATATCCGCTTTTCTGCGTGACTTTAAAAAATTCACTTCAAAAGAAATCGCCAATACCATCCTGGAAATTCCTGAAAGCAGAAGAGTGGCTGCTCTACAAGTTTGGCTTTGAAGCAAAAAGAACCAGACGTGCTGAAAACTATAAAATATGGAAAAGACGATAACCAAGCTGTTGACCTTACCGATATCGACATGATGGAAAAGATCGGTTCTGATTGGGAGAGGGAACAATTTGAAAATACTGAACGAATAAGATTGTACTAACCTTCTGCACCTGTAGAAGGTTTCTTCTTTATCTATTTTTTAATTTTAGCAAGAAACAAAATTGAGCCTAATTAATTTATTTTTATAAAAGTAGAGCCATAAATATTTTTTTCAAATAATTTTTTCAACTATGAAACAAAGGATAAAGCATGTATCAAACAAAATCAGCAACTCTCGTAGAGGCTTTTTACAAAAATTGACTTTTGGTTTGGGTGCAACTTCTTTAGCGGTGCCTGCAGCAACATTATTAACTTCATGTTCTTCCGATGCAGATCCAACCCCCGATGTGCCTGGAGATAGACAAGTAGGAATAGCCCTGGTGGGACTTGGTCAATACAGTACCGAGCAGCTGGGCCCTGCGTTGCTAGAAACACAATATTGCCGTCTGGCTGGTGTGGTAACCGGCACTCCTTCATCTGGAGAACGATTTCAGAAGAAATATGGATTTCCTGAACAAAACATTTATAATTATGACAATTTTGATACAATAGCTAACAATGAAGATATAGATGTCATCTATCTTGTATTGCCGCCGGTGCTTCATCCCGAATTTGCTATTCGGGCATTTGAAGCAGGTAAACATGTGATATGTGAAAAACCCATGGCACCATCGCTGGCCGAAGCACAACAAATGCTAGAAGCACGAGATGCAGCTGGTAGATTAATGTCCATAGGATATAGATTGCATTTTGAGCCTTATCATCAGGAAGTAATGGATCTGGGTCGAAACGAAGTGTATGGACCAATTACCAAAATGGAGAATGAATTCAAGTTATTTGTCAATGATCCCGAAAATTGGCGTGCCAGACGGGAATTGGGTGGAGGCTCGGTATGGGATATGGGCATTTATACTATTCAAGCGGCAATTTATACCATTGGTGAAGAACCTATTGCAGTAACTGCTACAGAAAAAGAAAAAGAGCAACCCGATATTTTTACTGATGTAGACGAAGGCATGGAATTTACATTAGAATTCCCCAATGGTGCTGTTGCAGAATGTGTCAGTGATTTTTGGGATGAAGAAGATCGATTATATACTGAAACAGGGGAAGGATGGTTTGAACTTGAAAATGCCTATTATTATAGCGGACAAAGAGGAGAAACTCACAACAGGGTTATTCACCACACTCAAGTCAACCAACAAGCTCGACAAATGGATGATTTTGCACAAAGGGTATTGAATAACGATCCCAATACACCTGTGCCTGGAGAAATGGGCTTGAGAGATGTTCGAATTATTGAAGCTGTGTATGAATTGGCAGCTAATGGAGGTGATAGAGTTACTTTATAGATATACTTGATGATTGCACCAAATTAGCCTATCAATTTAAAGCCTCAGGCGATTTTATCATTTATCGTCCTCGTTTACATGCAATCGAGGACGATGGAGGGTGAGTTTTCCTAAAATAACAAAGACTGCATAGTGCATAGGATATTACCACGAACATTTTTTGGACTTATCCATATACTTTGGAAGAATGGAACGGGAACTGGAATTTATGGGTGACGTCTTTCAGCTGTTGAGCATTATTGACCGCTTCAAGGGCATTGGGAAATTAAAGTACTAAAAGGCAGTAAACACCCTTATTAACAGATTCAGTTTTTTTGTCAGAAGCAGGAATAGTAACCATATAGACAAAGAAGGCGACTGGTATTGGATTTACCTGTATACTAGAATCTTCTTTGAGACTATTGTATGGCCGTCATTTATCTTTATAACATAAAACCCTTCCGAAATAGTTGACAAGTTTAAACGGATTGAATTGTCATCAATATACTGATTCGCACCGATCAATAATCTGCCCTGCATATTATAAATCTCAATTTTTATATCCTTAGGATTTTTGTGACTTTGCCATACCACATCGGCGTATTCCCTGGCTGGATTGGGAATTATTAGATATCCTTCATCCTTATCATTGTTTACCACATTTAAGGGAACTTCTGGATCCATTGGTTCTTCGGGTATGACGGGTTTCGTAAAACTTCTTCTCTCAGTAAAAGATATTTTTAGAACCACAGATTGCGAGACATTGCATTTGTCATAAGAATTTAATGTTAAAGCTGGTGTGTTTTCATATGTATCATCCCATCGTACTAAAATTTTGTTATCGTTGTACCGAATGATTTTCCCGCCTTGAACACTCCATGTATAACGGGTATTAGAAATGTTATATGCAGCATATTCACACGTTTCGTCGCCAACAATTGAGGTGTCTCCATATATATTCCCTGCCACTACAGGATTTTGTTCCGTGGTAATTTTCATCAACATGCCTGAACGTCCTGACAAAAAAACATTGCCATTGAAAGAAAAATCACTCACGTCTTCATGAGAATAGCCAAACGGCTCCCAAGAAACACCTCCATCAAACGTTTCGAACAAATCACTTCGGGTAAATCCAAGGCCATGGGTTTGATCAAGATAAATTGGGGATATGTTGTTTTTTATGGATTGTCTATCAATCGTGGACCAAGTTACACCGCCATCAGTACTATTATAAATATCACCTTGAAAATGCTTTGCATACCAATTGTTCTGATCAAGTGTCTGAATATAACTGATTATTTCTATATCTGAAGGTGGAAAGGTTACTCTATCCCATGTCATTCCTCCATTCTTTGTTATATAATATTTACCATCGCTCTCGACATAACCATCTGAAGAATTGGAAAAGTTAATTTTTCTAGCCCTATCGAATGGCACATTGGAAACATGAAACCAAGTACTGCCCCCATCTGATGTTTTATAAAACTCTTTTACCTCTGTGCCGTATTGATAAAACCTTCCTGCATAGCCATTCATTTCATCATAAAGATAAATACATTTAAGTTGAAGATTGTTATTCAGTGAGGTCCATGTTTTACCACCGTCAGTTGTTTTATAAGTCACAGGATTGTATTCTGAATCATGGGCTTGAATTATTATTGTATTGGGGGTTGGCAACGTCATGCTTTCGAACAATTTTATCGGCTTATCCAATATCTTTTTCCATGTTAACCCCCCGTCCGATGTTTTATAAAATGAAGCATAATTGTCATAGCGGGTTATCCTTGACACACCATTCTTTTCATCTATCCATTCAATTGCCATACTATCATCTGGCTCAAGTTCTGAAATCGTTTCCCATTGGTTTGAACGACCTGTTATTATCAGTTTATGGCCAAAGCTACCATAATTCCAAATTCCTGACTGACCTACAGCGGTGATGCCTACATTATCTTTGGAAACAGCAAATTTATTAACTTTGCCCCATTGTTGATATGCCAATACCCAAGATGAACCACCATTGTTCGTTTTATAAATGCCGGAATAAATTGTAAAAAGGTATCCCTCCATCGAATTCACCATCTGAACTGCCGTAATATCTGAAAACTCTGTGGCCATCGGCATCCAATTTTGTCCACCATTGGTGCTTTTATATATTTTATCGTTAACCAACCTTATATAAACATCATCTTTATCCATCAATTGGATTGATTTCACATCTGCTACTTGCATGCCATTTGTTGAAGTCTCATCCCAGCGTAATCCCCCATTTGTTGTTTTGTAAATTATCCCTTTGGAAGACCCTATGTATCCGTGTTGGTTGTCATAAAAAGTCATACAATGAAAATGTCTATTATAAGTGGGGAAATTCCAGGTATCATATTCAATTTTATTAATAAAAAGCCAGTGTAATCCACCATTAAGCGTTTTAAATAGTCTACCTCTGGAAGTGAGGAGGTAGCCTGAATTTCCTGTAACAAATGAAATGTCGGCTATCATCTCATCATCGTCAAGGGGCACATAGAGTGCTTGCCACAATTGACCCTCATTCAAGGTTTTTAAGAGAGTATAATCGCTACAGACATAACCCGTATCTTGACTAGGGAATAATACCCTAAAATAGGAATCTTTCAGGTCTGGTGAAATACTATACCATGTTTTACCTCCATCATCTGACTTGATTATGAGATTATAAGCTCCAACAGCAATAATGGAGGAATTGTTGACGTAGGCAGCGTCAGCTATTGGACTTCCCAAATCTTCAGTCCTGTATCCGCACGAAGCTTCAATGCCCCATTCGTTTACATCGAGTACCTTTATCAGTAGATGATTGGTATGACTTTCTAAGGAATTGGTTGCAGTAATTTTCAACGTGAGCAAATGATCTATCTCATAATCAACAGTTTTATTCAAAAACAATTGATTTCCATTAATGGAAAAAAAAGAATTATCACGATCGCCCACTCCAGTGGACAGGCT
>JAEWLI010000191.1 GCA_023393375.1 Bacteroidota bacterium | reverse complement strand
AAATACGACTCTGACTATAAGCCACTGAGTGAAAACGATGTGTTGGGCAACGCCCTTATCGAAATGAGAAATAACTTGCAAAAGGTGGCGGAAGAGGATAAAAGAAGAAGCTGGGCTACTGAAGGCTTGGCTAAGTTTGGTGAAATTCTTCGAAAAAATAATGACAATATTGAAAAACTATCTGATGAAATCATCTCTAATTTGATCAAGTATTTAAGGGCAAATCAAGGTGGGCTATATATTATCAGCGATGAACAGGAAGATCAAGATAAATATATGTCTCTAACAGCATGTTATGCCTGGGATAAAAAGAAATATCTCGAACAGAAGGTTTACCTTGGAGAAGGACTTACAGGTCAAGCCTGGATTGAAAAGGATTCAATCTATCTAACGGACGTTCCTGAAGATTATATCACTATTACTTCGGGATTAGGTGAAGCTAATCCGAAAAGTATTCTGATTACACCATTAAAAATCAATGATGAAGTATTTGGAGTGATCGAAATCGCATCATTTAATGCTTTTGCTGATTACGAAATAGAGTTTGTAGAAAAGATTGCTGAAAGCATTGCGTCTACTATTTCTTCTGTTAAGATCAATCAAACCACACAGAGGTTGTTAGAAGAATCAACTGAGATGACCGAACAAATGAGAGCTCAGGAAGAGGAAATGAGACAAAATATGGAAGAATTACAGGCTACTCAAGAAGAAATGCAACGTGCTAACAGAGAAAGAGAAGCTCGGGAAAAAATTGTAAATTCAACCAATATGATGCTCGAGCTTGATTCAGACTTCAGAATATCAAATATCAATAATAGGGCTACCGAGTTATTACGATACAAGACCTCAGATTTTAATGGTAAAAATCTTGTGCAGCTATTAACATCAACAGATAGCTATGAAATAATGAAGAAAACATTAAGCAATGAGGAAACTTGGACAGGCGTTTTGAAGTTTAATACAAAGAATAACGAAGAAGTGATAACCAAAGCATCGGTAGGAAAGATAATTGATCCTTCTACCCAAAAGGTTAAGTATTTGTTGTTTGCCATTGATGTAAGCAGTATCCTGGTATAACAGATTGTAAAATTGCGTATTTTCATTGTCTTAGTCTTTTCATTTATTTCCTGCAATCCTCCTACATTAAACAAGGAGAGCCAAAAAATAGTAAAGCAGGAATTGGATGACCTTAAAGTAAAGAGGGTCACGGATGATATGCTAATAGATGAGGCACAAACTGTGGGAAGAAAGATTACAAAAACCTCACAGGAAGCTCTTTCAAAAGAACTAATGCAGGCATTTCAGGAGAAAGGTTTGGAAGAAGCCATACGTTATTGCAACCTTCAGGCAATACCTATTGTAGACTCACTATCTGAAAAATATGATGCTCAAATAAGACGGGTATCTATGAAGACCCGTAATCCCGAAAACATCCCTGATGACCAAGAAAAAAAGATTCTGAACGAAATCTTGCAAGCCGCTGAGGTAGGCAGCAACATTCAGGAAGAAAAAGTAATTATATTTGAAAAGGAAATTTTATATACAAAACCCATTCTTATCACCAATTCTTTCTGCTTAAATTGTCATGGAACACCCGGAAAAGAAATCCAGGAGACAAACTATAAAACACTCAAAGAATTGTATCCTGATGACCAGGCAACAGGATATTCAGTTGGAGACTTGCGTGGTATGTGGAGTATCAGGATCAGTAAAAGTGCCCTGATCAAATCAATGTAATTGTGATTTGGGCCTATGCCATTAAGCACCAGATCTCTCAAAGAATTGTTAGAAAAGATTTACCTAACAATTTTCTAAATCTGGTACAGCTCGCTGGCTTTTAAAAGCTCCAGCTTATGGGCTTTCAATGTATCAATACAGTCCTGGATATTTTCGGTACGGATAACCACCAGAGCTTTCTCTCCCATTGAAAATGCATACATATAAGCTATACTGATCTTAGCCTGAGAAAGAATTTTCAACGCTTTGGCCAATGCGCCAGATTCATTTGGAGTGGATAAACAAGCTACATCAGTAAGACTAACTGAAAACTGTTTTTCACGCAATTTCTGCAAAGCTTGATCTGGATCTGACACAACCATCCTCAAAATGCCATATTCGGAAGTATCGGCTATGCTTAACGCTGAGATATTTATTCCGGCTTCACCTAAAGTATCTGTTACCTCTGTTAATCTTCCAGATTTGTTTTCCAGAAAAACTGATAATTGTTTGATGATCATATTTTTTACGTTTATTAATGATAAACTTTTTAAGAAGAGTTGGGTGTTTGATGAGTTGAAAATCTTGAATTCAAAATTTCATATTCTCACCCAGTGGTCAACTGTTCTACTAATCCTATCGTTCCTGCCAATTACTACAACTATAATTTCCGGTTGTCGATTACTCTTTTCGCCTTCCCTTCACTTCTTTCGATGGTTTTAGGTTCAACCAACTTCACCTTTACATTTATCCCTAATGCACTCTCCACGCTGTGTTGGATTTTTCGGGTAAGTGCTTCAAGTTGCCGGATTTCATCAGAAAAGAATTGTTCCTCTACCTCCACCTGCAATTCAAATACATCCAAATTATTTATTCTGTCCACAATGATCATGTAATGTGGCTTGGTTTCACTCATTTCCAACAACACACTCTCCACTTGAGAAGGAAAAATATTTACACCCCGTATGATCAACATGTCGTCACTTCTTCCGGTGCATTTTTTCATTTTCACCATAGTCCGGCCACAGGCACACTTACCGTATTTCAGACTGGTAAGATCCCTTGTCCTATATCGCAAAATGGGTAATCCTTCTTTTGTAATGGTAGAAAAAACAAGTTCTCCGGTTTTGCCCTCAGGTAACACTTCCAATGTGACCGGATCAATTATTTCAGGGTAGAAATGGTCTTCAAAAATATGAAGTCCGTCCTGACACTCGCATTCACTGGCTACTCCGGGTCCAATTACTTCACTTAATCCATATATGTCTGTAGCTTTGATCCCAAGACCTCTTTCGATCTCTTTTCTCATGTTTTCAGTCCAGGGTTCTGCACCAAATACACCAGCCCTTAACTTCAACTTTTTCCGGTCTGTTTTATACTCTTCCATTGCTTCAGCCAGATAAAGTGCGTAAGAGGGAGTACAGGCAATGATTGTGGCTCCAAAATCCTCCATCAGTTGAAGTTGCCGTTTCGTATTTCCGCCCGATACAGGAATGGCAGTAGCCCCCAGCTTTTCACATCCGTAGTGAATTCCCAGTCCTCCTGTAAACAGGCCATATCCATATGCTATTTGAACCACATCATTTCTCTCCGCGCCAGCACAACACAGGGTTCTGGCCACCACTTCTGACCAGGTAGCTAAATCCCTTCTGGTATAGCCCACTACAGTAGGTTTGCCAGTAGTACCTGATGAAGCATGTAATCGTACAATATCACTCATGGGTACAGAAAAAATACCAAATGGGTAATGATCCCTTAAATCCTGCTTAATAGTAAAAGGCAATTTAGGAAGATCCTCCACTCCCCGTACCTCCTCTGGCTCTATCCCCAATTCCTGAAATTTATTTCGATAAAAAGGTACATTATAATATACAGTTTGCACCATATCATACAACCGCTTATCTTGAATAGCCCGTAATTCATCGCGGCTCATGCATTCATAGGTTTCATTCCAGATCATATGGGAAGATTATAAAGAAAAACTAAATTTCATTTCTATAGGTAAATCCTGATTCAAATGCTTTTAGATTAATATCATAAAGTTTGGCAGGTATAATTTTTTGCAATGCTTTTATCCACAAAGCTTTATCAATATTTAAAATAGCTGCCAGCATTCCAATTAAGACAACATTCACTGATCTTACATTACCAGCGTCTTTTGCAAGTGAAAGCGCATCTGCCGGAATTACATTAATATCCATCTGGTTCATGTCTTCAAAAAGCCTGGTTGGATAAACGGCCTGGCCAACGATTACCGGCATAGGAGCAATTTCTTGGGTGTTTACGATGAGTGTCCCTCCACTTTTTAAATACGCTATGTATCTTGCCCCCTCCAGTTTTTCAAATGCAAGTATAATGTCAGCAGTCCCTTTTTCTATTACGGGTGAATACACTTTAGGCCCAAACTTTACATATGTGACTACACTTCCTCCTCGCTGGGACATACCATGTACCTCTGATACTTTAATTTCGTAATCCAACTCCTGGGCCAGGCTACCTAAAATTCTGGAGGCCATCAAAGCTCCCTGTCCCCCAACTGCTGCTATTAGAATATTCATGGTTTAATATTAGAATTGATTAAATATATTATTGGCAACAGGTTTTACCCTCTGTTTCTTCGCATACAATTGCCGGAAATTTGCATACATCAGCGCACAAAGCACATCCATTGCATAAATCCTCATTTATTTCAACTATGCCTGCTTGTTCATCAAAAGAAATTGCCGGACATCCTATTTTCATGCACAGCTTGCACCCATTGCATTCTTCTGCCACTATCCTGTAGGTTTTACCATTTGATTTGGCTGTTTTTAGCAAAGCACAGGGTTTTTTAGTGATAATCAGTGAAGGCTCCTGTGCTTTGACCTCTTCTTTAATTACTTCCTCAAGTCTGGTTAAATCATAGGCATCGATAGTATGTACCCGGTTAATACCAATAGCCTTTGCCAAATGCTCAAAATCAATTTTAGGTACCAATACACCTCCTAAAGTAGCTCCCGTAGAGGGATTCTCCTGGTGACCGGTCATGGCGGTGGTAGAATTGTCAAGAATAATAACTGTAGTAACCCCCTGATTATATACCAGATCTATCAAAGCGGTGAGACCGGAATGCCAGAAGGTGGAATCGCCAATGACCGCTACCGATTTTTTTGCAAAATCTTTTCCTCTTGCTTTCTCAAAACCAAAAGCCATTCCAATGCTTGCACCCATACAAATACAAGTATCCATAGCATTTAAAGGAGCAAATGCCCCCAGGGTATAGCAACCAATATCTCCCGACACATAAAGTTTAAGCTTTTTGAGTACATAAAAAGGCCCTCTATGGTGACATCCGGGACACAATACAGGTGGCCGGACTGGTAAAACTTCGCTAAATTCCAGATCCTGGTTTTGTACAGCATTGCCAAAAACAGCTTTGCGAATGATTTCTTCATTAAATTCACCAATCACTGGAAAGATTTCTTTGCCTGTAACCTGAATGCCCATAGCTTTGATTTTTTCCTCAAAAATGGGTTCCAATTCCTCGATTATATAGATTTTGCTACATTTAGCGGCAAAGTCACGGATTAATTTTTCGGGCAAAGGGTAAGAAATACCTAATTTTAAATAGGAGGCATCAGGAAGTACTTCCTTAGCATATTGATAAGCAATCCCGCTTGTAATTATTCCAACATTTTTGTCATGATATTCTATAGTATTTAATTCTGTGGTATCTGCGAAAGTCTTTAATTTGTCCAGTCTTTCTTCAGCAATTACCCTCCTTTTTCTGGCGAATGATGGTGCCACCACATATTTTGAAGGGTTTTTATCAAATTTTTTTAGTGGGATTTCCTGTCTAGTACCCAAAGTGACCAGTGATTGTGAATGAGAAACACGAGTAGTAAGCCTGACTATCACCGGAGTATCGAAAGTTTCACTGATGTCAATTGCTTTTATCATAAAATTCAGGCACTCTTGGCTATCGGAAGGCTCCAATACAGGTACCTTGGCAAATATGCCGAAATATCGGGTATCCTGTTCATTTTGTGAGCTGTGTTGACCTGGATCATCTGCTACAACTATTACCAATCCACCATTTACTCCCGGATACGATACTGACATTAACGGGTCAGCGGCAACATTTAAGCCTACATGTTTCATTGTTGCCATTGATCTTGCACCAGCAATTGAAGCTCCAATAGCAATTTCGAGAGCCACTTTTTCATTTACCGACCATTCTGTATTTATTTCTTGGTACAAACCCAGAAATTCGGTGATTTCAGTACTTGGCGTTCCAGGATAAGCTGTGGCTACGGTGATACCAGCCTCATATGCACCCCTGGCAATTGCTTCATTTCCCAACAGTAATTTTTTTCCCACAATACTTTTGATTTTTTAGAGGAAAGGCAAATATAATAGTGGTATCTGTACGATAAAATGATTAAAATCACTGAAATGTTAAATAAAAATATTTCTTAAAACCGCGTACCTCTTGGGGGGAGTATTTTTTATTACGTCCATTTTCATTATTTTTACTTTCGTTTATCGTTATACATATAACACGTAATAAAAAACTTAATGGCAAGTCTGGAGATAGATTATTTGGGAATGAAGCTGCAAAATCCATTTATTATTAGCAGCTCGGGGTTAACGGATTCACTTGATAAATTAAGAAAATGTGAAGACGTAGGTGCAGGTGCTGTGGTTTTAAAATCAATCTTTGAAGAACAATTTGTAATTGAACGCGACAAAGGCAAAAAAGCCGCATATCAAATTTTCTTAGAAAATCGGGATAGTTTTTATAATAAAAACATATTTGTTCCACTTGATGATTATCTTGAATTAATAGCAGGTGCAAAAAAAGCTATTGATCTGCCTGTAATTGCAAGTTTAAACTGCATCAGTGATTGTAGTTTATATGAAGGTTATTTAAAGGAAATGGAGAAGCTAGGTATTGATGCACTTGAAGTGAATGTAGCATTGATGCCCAAAAGTTTCAAGCAAACTCCTTATGAAATTGAAACACATATTTTTAAAATTATTTATGAAATCAGCCAGCAATTAAAAATTCCGATTATTGCTAAAATCGGTCCTTATTTTACTTCGATCCCCAAAATAGCAAAAGGATTAAATAATAATGGTGCATCAGCGTTGGTTTTATTTAACCGATTTTACCAACCCGATATCGATATCGATGAAATGTCGTTTAAATCCCGTGCAGTATTTAGTTCAGAAAGCGATCTTTCTGTTGCTTTGAGATGGATTTCTATATTATATAAAGAGGTGAATATGCAATTGGTAGGTGCTACCGGCGTACATGATGGTATGGGTGCTGTAAAGGTATTGCTTGCTGGGGCTACTGCCATTGAGTTATGTTCTATTTTGTATAAAAAAGGAATTGATTATCTGGAAATCATGAAAGAAGATATTCGGGTTTGGATGAAAAAAAATGAATTGGAAAGGATAGATCAGTTTAGGGGTGTGCTTAGCCAGCGCAATAGCAATTTTCCTGATTTATTCGAGCGTTTTCAATATATAGAATCAATGGAAGGATATAATAAACTTATATAAAATTTTGTTCACGTGTCCATCTGGACAAAATTATAATTTATGTGCTTGCCATATTACATAGGAGTAGGCGGCAAACCTTAAAAATCGAAAAGCAGAAAAATAGAGATACTTTTTAAATGAATACCGGATTGACCCCACCAGCATCGCAATTCCGGAAAATGGTAAGGGGGTTAAAGCCGCTACAATAATCAGGAATCCACCGAAACGGATCAAGTATTTTTCATATTGACCAAAAAATCTTCTTTTCAACAACCGGTAGTACCGGGCAGTATTAAAGTACCTTCCAATCCAATATCCGATAATCCCTGCAGCATATGATATTACCGTAAGTATAAATATTGAAAAAATGTATTCGTTAATCAGGTTATGCCTGGTGGCCCATATCATAAACATTTCAGGTGGAAAAATACCCACTAAAATTTCTGATATAATAAAAATAAAATAGATCAGAATGGGTTTTTCGTATATGGGTTTGAGCCATTCAATACTACCAATATCAATTTTATCTTTTAGAAATAAATATACAGCAACGATAATGACCAACCATAAAAAACCTTTCAAAAGATTTTTTATTAAAAATATTGTTTCTTCCCTTTTTTTGTTCAGAGAATCACCTAAATGACCTGTTTTTTTAAACTCCATACACATCTAACAGCTTTTCGATAAAAAGATCACTCAGACAATCATAGATAATAAAAAGAGACAGGAATTATAATCAAAATTGGGATCAGGCATAAATTTAAAATTTAAAGCAACAAATATATAAAAAAAACGAGATGCCAATGAATAAGAATATCACTATTATTCCGAATTAAAAAACTGTTTCAAAACCAAAATGAATTTTTGAAAATCCGAAATCAAATGACTGGTTTTTTTGAGCACCTACGGCATAAACCAATTTCAGCAAACCATTATTAACCCTCATTGCCAGCCCTGTGCCAATTCCTGAAGGATAATTGTATGGAAGAATAGGATCAGACGCCCATTTGTTGAGAAAAGCTTGATCATATAACAGAAAAAAATAGGATTTTTCTTCAAAAAAATATCGGAGCTCATTATTAATGAGGAGATATTCTTTGACAAAAAACTCATTTTCGTTAAACCCCCGTAAATCATTTAAACCCCCAATTTGGTACAAATCATTTTGATAAATATTTTTACTTCCGATATAATTAGCAGCTATCCGCTGATACAAAATCAGGTTTTTTCTTAGCCAAAGATGATGCTCGAATTGTGCTGAAGCCATAAACTGGACTACCTTTTTGTTGCCTTCATCAATTAAAGATTTATTGCCTATCAAGGATTTGATCTGAAACGATCTTCCACGTTTTGGGAAATAAATATGGTCAAAATTATTCCATTGATACTCCCCTCCATATGCTAACCATCTGAAATCAGGTATTGACGTCTCACTAATAGCATTAGAATACCTATATTCGGTCATGAAATATAGACTGGATTGGGAGTTAAGATCCAATCCTAATGAAAAATTGATATTCCTGTTTAGGAAAGAGCTGTCCTGTTTTAATAAGTCGAGGTTGAATGCACCGTTGAGGGGAGTGGAAAAAAGACGTGGATGTTTATAAATAATATCGAGCGATTGGGATTCAGGTTTAATCCTTCGCCACTCAAAGCCCAGCACTTTTCCGCTTCGAAATAAATTTTGTAAAAGAAAATCTATCTGGCCGGTTAATAACACACCATTCCCCATTGCTGGATTGGGAGCTAAACCCAAGACCCCTTCAAAATGATTTGCATTTAATGGTTCTAATTCCAGATAAACCCGGGCTTCCTGATTTTGGAAACTGACAGATTTGTTATTCAATTGGAGATACGGCAAACCTGTTAGTTTCTTATCAATTTGATTTACCAATTGTTGATTATACGCTGCACCCGGTTCAATATTAAGAAATGCGGTCAAAAATCTCACACTTATTTTATTATGAGCATCAATCTGTAAAGAATCAAAAGTGATAAAAGGGCCAGAATGGTATTTTAAACTGGCATAAATCCGGTTTTTTTTAATTTCCACATCTTCAAAAGCCAAAGCAGCAAATGGATATCCTGTATTTTCACTTTGAGCAAGTATTTCTTCAGTGATTACCTGAACCTCTTTTATACTCGGTTGATAAAGGATCTTTTTTGTTGATTTTACCTGATTTGAAGGTAATTCATTTATATTTAATACTTCCCATATATAAGGATTTCCGGGATGAACTTTTAATTCTGTAATTTCATTATCGGTAAATAATGTGTCTATGGTGACTTCAAAAAATCCGGCCATTCTCAGATCATGAAGAAAATCAGGAACAAACGTATTAGCTTCATGAAATCGGACTGGCTTTGAAGGCAACAATTTTTGGAATGCTGATGTACACTCCGGGCATATTATGATAAAAGAAGTTGTATCCTGAGCCTTTATAAAGGTGGACATTATCAACCCAATAATCATCGTTATGTACAGTTTCCGACAGAGCGTCTTCATCAGCAATTGAAATAAAAGCTTTATTTTAGTAAAATAAAACAATTTAATTGATTTGGCAGGTATCTATATCCATATTCCTTTTTGTAAGCAGGCGTGTTACTATTGTGATTTTCATTTTAGTTCCTATCTTGCTTTAAAAGAAGATCTGGTCGATGCCATGGTAAAAGAGATCTTCTTGCAAACTAAATATCTAAGCGAACCTATAGATACAATCTATTTTGGGGGAGGCACTCCCTCGTTATTAAACGATGAAGAATTAGAAAAAATATTCACTGCACTTTATAAAACTTTTCAAATCTCCTCAAATCCTGAAATAACGCTTGAAGCCAATCCCGATGATTTGAATTCCAGTAAATTGGCCATGCTAAAATCTATTGGTGTGAACCGGTTAAGTATTGGGATTCAAACATTCAATGATGCACTTTTAAAATTCCTGAATCGGTTACACTCATCCCAACAGGCCATAAAAGCCTATCATGAAGCGCGTCTTTTGGGTTTTGATAATATCAGTTGTGATTTGATTTATGCCATTCCGGGTCAATCTCAAGAAATTTTGGCAAATGATCTGGAAACATTAGTTAGATTATCTCCTGATCATATTTCAGCTTATTGCCTTACCATTGAAGAGCGAACTGTGTTTGGCAATTGGTCGCGAAAAAATAAATTTAAGCAAGTTGATGAAGAGATAGCTGTATCTCACACAGAAACAGTATGGCAATATCTAACACATCACCTTTATGAACAGTATGAAATATCAAATTTTTGCCAGAATGAAAAATACTCAAGACATAACAGTTCATATTGGAAAGACGTCAGTTATTTGGGAATTGGTCCGGGTGCTCATTCTTATAACGGAAAGATGAGACAATACAATATTTCCAATAACAACCTGTACATAAAATCAATATCGAAAGGGGAGACCCCAACCACTTTAATGGATTTATCAGTGGTAGATAGCATAAATGAATATATTCTTACCAGTTTAAGAACCAAATGGGGATGCAATCTTGATCATTTATCGGATAAGTTTAATTTCAAATTGCCAGATCAGTTGAAACGAAAGATCAATAAGTTTGAAAAAGAGGGCTTACTGATAGCCATAACATCGAGCATAATATTGACTGAAAAAGGGAAATTACTAGCTGATTTTATAGCGTCAGAATTATTTGTAGAAAGTATTTAGAAAAATATTTTGAATAAGTAGCCTTTGCTAAAAATTAATTAAATAAATTAGTATATAGTTAAGTCGTTAATATCATAATTTAAGATCAAATTAGCTTAAATAATTTCTGAAATCTTTAATAATAATGAATTATAATTGCCAATAATGAAATTGAATGATAAGGCGATTTATAAATATTCAAATACATTACTTATTTAAGTTATATTTGCAAAAGGATTAAACACAAAATAAAAAAGGCTTATTTGCTGATTATCTGCATGTTTTGCTTTATTAGAAAATAAATTATTTAGTTAATATATTAAAACTGTTATATTTGTGGTTCAAATAGCAGCTCAAATGACAAGTGAAGAAAAAAAGGCTTTTCTTTTATTAAATTCAGTCATATTCCATTACCACGGACTCGATGAAGAAGAAAAGAGAATCCTTGAGGAACTTGCCGATAAAGTGGACGCCAGAACAGAATTAAAATGGGCTAATGAATTCATAAGCAGAGATTATATCACGGCTTTTGAAAGAGCCCGTGATTTTCTGAATGTGGTCATTGGAAGTTTGGAAAAAGACCAAAGACTGGTTTATCTGGACATGGTTTGGAAAGCCAATAACCAAAAAGGCTATATTACTGAAATGGAAGCAACGGCAATGTTGAAACTTGCCAAGGATTGGAAAGTCGAGAATGAATTGATTGCACTCGTAAGAAGCTGATATTCAGTATATTTTTTACGTTCCCGATAGATCATGAAAAAGCTGGTAAGTATCATATTATTCTTCATAATAGGTTATGCATATCCTCAAAATATTGAATTTACACGAGCCGATTCTCTGCGCGGCAGCCTAACACCCTTACGAACTTCTTTTGATGTTTATTATTATGATTTACTAGTAGAAGTAATTCCTGAAGATCAAGCAATCAAAGGTTCAAATAAAATATTCTTTTCGGTAATACACCCAACACGTCGAATTCAGTTAGACCTTTTCAGAAATATGGCCATTGATAGCATACTGTTCAATGGTGAAAATCTTCCTTATGAAAGGGAAGAAAATGCATTCTTTATTAATTTCCCCACCGAATTACATGGCAGGCAAATGATAGAAGTTTTTTATCATGGTGAACCAGTTATTGCCGCTCGCCCACCGTGGGATGGGGGTTTTGTATGGGCATCTCATTCCGATAGCATCGATTGGATCGCTGTTGCTGTTCAGGGAACAGGGGCAAGCTTGTGGTGGCCTAATAAAGACCATCTTTCTGATGAACCTGATAGTATGAGCATATCATGCACTGTACCGGAAGGTTTGGTAGCTGTAGCAAATGGGAAGCTGAGAGATACATCAGTAAATCAAGGGAAATCAACTTATCAATGGTTTGTAAACAATCCCATCAACAATTATAATGTTAGCCTTAATATTACGAATTATTCTCATTTTACAGATCAATATATAACCGGTGAAGGTGATACACTGCTACTTGATTATTATGTTCTTCCCCATAATATAAATAAAGCCAACAAGCATTTTCAACAAGTTCCTGGTATGTTAAAGGTTTTTGAAAAATTATTTGGTCCTTATCCTTTTATCGATGACGGTTTCAAATTAGTGGAAACACCTTATTGGGGCATGGAACACCAGTCAGCCATTGCTTATGGTAATGAATACAAAAACAATGAATTCGGATTTGATTTTATCATTATTCACGAAAGCGGCCATGAATATTGGGGAAATAGTATTACTACTCACGATTTAGGGGAAATGTGGATACATGAAGCTTTTACTACTTACATGGAAGCGTTGTATGTGGAAGAAATGAGTGGATATGATTCCGCCATTTTGTACCTCAAAAAACAACAAAAGCTGATCAAAAATAATATGGCAATTCAGCAACCAACCGGTGTGAATTTTAAACATTGGGATGATGCAGATATGTATTATAAAGGTTCATGGATGTTGCATACCGTTAGAAATGTCATTAACAATGATTCCTTATGGTATAAAATATTGTACGATCTTCATCAGGAATTCAGGTTGTCAATTGTGACCTCTGAAGATATAATATCTTTTATAAATAACAGAACAAAGCAAAACCTGAGACCTGTATTTGACCAATTCCTGAACTATACCGATATTCCTGTTTTGCATTATAAGATCACATCAACCAAGAATGGTGTGCGGCTGTCTTACAAATGGGAAGCTGCTGCACCAGGGTTTCAAATGCCACTTCTAATTACGGTAAATGGACAACCTTATCAGATCCAACCAACATCTAAATGGCAAAAAGAACTACTTAGACAAGTTAAAATAGAAGATATTGTGCTCCCATTGGATAAATACTATTTTATTCCCAAAACTCACACCAATTGATCTTATAAACCTATCAAGAATTACGCAGTTAACAAAATGGGAAAAATGCGTATTCATGAAAAAAAGCTTTAAGATACTTTTAATGATAGCCACTATTATTTTGGTGGTTCGTTTATTATTGCCTTACATCATAAAAGATTATGTAAACCAGACCATTAATAAGATGGAAGGTTATAAAGGAAACCTTGAGGATATTAATCTCAGCATAATTAGGGGAGCTTATGTGATTAAGGGCTTATCGATGGAGAGAACCAATGAAGAAGAGCCCATTACATTTGTTAATATCGAACAAATAGATCTTTCTGTAGAGTGGAAAGCATTGTTTAAAGGAAGAGTGGCAGGTGAAATTATCATTTTTAATCCGGAACTTAGTTTAAAACCTGCACCCGAAGAGGAAGGCGAACCCGATACCACAAACTGGAAAACAATGGTTAAAGATTTGATGCCTTTACAAATTAATCGGTTTGAAATCAAAAATGGTAAAATCAATTTTCTTGATTATCAAACAGATCCGGAAGTTGAAGTATATCTTCACGATCTCAATCTGGTAGCTACCAATATCAGCAATGTTAATGACGCGAATGATCCATTGCCAGCCGCTCTTAAGCTTTCAGGCACTTCTATTGGTGGTGGAAGTCTCAATCTGGATATGAAAATAAACTTTCTACAGGAAATACCCAACCTGGATATGGAGCTGCAATTTGAGAATATTGACCTGACAGCATTTAATAGTATGACTATGGCTTATGCTAATTTTGAAATAGATACAGGTGCCCTGAATATTTATTCGGAAGCTGCTATAAGAGATGGCATTCTAAATGGTTATGTTAAGCCTATTTTGGATGATGTGACTATTAGTGGGGGTGGTGCTGATAAAGACAAGGATTTTTTTCAAAGATTATGGGAAGGGGCTGTGGAGGTGGTTAAAGAAATTATTGAGAATCCGGAAGAAGAACAAGTAGCCACATTAATTAACTTTACCGGTGATCTTAACAATCCTGACACTCCTGTTTGGCCTACTGTGATAAATATTTTCAGAAATGCTTTTATTGAGGCATTTGCCAAACAACTGGAAGGCACTATAGATTTTGAACAAGTAAATGCACAAAATCAGCAGGAATAAAACATTTGCACAGGGTGTTTGAGCAAATTGCGCAGAGGGTCGGAGAGGCTTACGCATAGTGTCTGCGTAACCTACTCTTAGTGTCTGCGCAGGTAAATGAACAAAGTTAAGCCATAAAAAGAATGAAGGAAGTCATTTCGTAACTTCCTCCATTTTTTAGTATGATTTTATTTTACTATTTCAATAACAACACACCACCACGTTGTTCAATAACACCCCGGTTGGGATCTGTCAGACTCCTATATCTCATAAGGTAAGGGTAAGTTCCTACTGGTAATAATTTTCCATTCAATCGGCCGTCCCACTTAAAATCCATTTCTGTTGAATGAAAGATCACCTCACCCCAACGGCTAAAGATAAATATCTCAAACTGCTGAATATATCGTGGAAACACTACGAAATAATCATTTTTATTATCAGAATTAGGAGTAAATGCATTAGGTACATAAACGGTAGGAATACAATCATTATCCACACTTACTGTATCACTAGTCACACATCCAAATACATTGGTAAATTGAGCAAGATATTGTCCTTCATCGCCACCTGAAATTTCCAGTTCGGGCCATGTAGCTATCAGTGAATTGTTGGAAAGGTCATACCAATTATATTCGATAAATGAGCCTGTGGGCAATAAGAGCACTGTAGACTGTTCCCACATGGGGTCTTCAGAACAATAGGTATAAACATCAAGAAGCCCGGTTGGTGTGAGTGGCAAACGGCTAAGAGAAATAATATCTTGTCCACTACAGGTTGTGCCTGGAATGAGGGCTTCTACCCTGTAAGTGCCATCATCCATTACTTCAAAAGTTCGGGTACTTTGGGCATTTAACCTTGATCCTGCCTGATTAAACCAATTGAATTCAAGGTTAGGTTGGTTGCCACCAGGCGTTGCAGTCAACAGAATTGGCTTACCATCTTCACAAGGAACTGTGGATGATACTTCCACAACAACTTCGCCATAAACATTAAAAGTAGCAGGCCCACTTACCCCTGAACAACCGGTATTCATATTTACAGCGGTGACTGAAGCAGTGTATTCACCCGGATTATCAAATGAGATTTGTGGTCCTACGCTCCCACCCGGAGACCATTGATAACTGAAGCTTCCTGTCTGGTTAGGTCGGGCAATGCCCACGGCAGGGCTATTGCATCCATCCCTGGTTTGTTCGATAATAACCATCGGATTGTCATTAATATTAAGATCTACAGAGGCTTCTCCTTCACATAAGTCGTTGCTAACTGTTACCCGATATACTCCTGCGGTAGAAACATTTCTAAGGAAATTATCACCGGTAACCGGGTTTCCATTAGGATCATACCATGATATAATATCAGTACCGGAACCTGAAATATTGGTTAATTCTACCTCCACGTCAGGTCTGCAAAGTGAGTTAATTACGACATCGAAGGTTACTTCCGGATTTTCCGTTACTGCTACAGTTCTCGTTTGTCTACAACCACTATTGTTGATAACTTCCAGAGTATATTCACCTTCCGGGACCAGACCTGTTACCACAACATCAGATACATTGTTGATTGTATGATTGGTTTGGGGTATGATCATCTGGGCAGTTTGATTATTGGTAAGAGTATAAGAGATAGCCCCCGGAATATCTACTGAAAAAGATACATTGCCGCCGTTACAATCAGAATCAGACGAAATAGAAGTAATATTAAAGTCACCGTCATTTACACCTTGAGTTTTCGTTTGGGTACAACCAGAAACAGGATCAGTGATTATTACGTGATACACACCTGAAGATACATTTGAAGGATCAGGTACAGGGTTATTACTGGCATCGATCCATTCAAAACTAAAATCCGGATTCCCTGTTACGATTAACTCTCCGCCACTAGCATTACAGGCAGCATTATTAGCGTCAACATCCAGATCCGGTTGTGCTTTTATAGAGATCAGCACTTCATCGGTAGCCACACAGCTAGTATATGGATCTGTTACTTCCACCCTGTAAATAAAATCACCGGGTACATCAGAATTTAGAGCGATAGAAGGATTAGTTGTTGGTTGCACAACATTATCGATGTACCAGGTAAATCCTGCTGCATTTGATATTCCAGTATTCAGATCATCAATGGGTTCGAACTGACATACTGTTTGATCAGGTCCAAGAGAAATATCTAACCTGGCATCTACAACCTCGGTTTCCCTATCTGCACTACAACCGTTTGCATCAGTGATGGTCACATTTATTAATGCATCCTGGGCTACTTCAATGGTTTTTGTAGTTGCTCCGGTAGACCAAAGATAGGTGAGGGCTGGTCTGTTCAAATTATCTGCATCCAAAGTCACAGGATCAGTGCATAAGGTATATATTCCTGCTAAAGTTGGTGGCTCAGGATTGTCATGGATGATAAAATTTTGAATCATGGTAGTATCAAAATCACACCTGTTCCAGACACGCAACGTAGCCCTGTATTCCCCGGGAGTATTAAATGTACGTGTAAATTCTTCTTCTGTAGAAGAATGGATCAAATTATTATCTGAAATACGAATGATGGTCCACGACAATTCATCAATCACCGAACTGGTAGAACCTGTAAAACTAACCTCTGATCCAACACATTGGGCTCCTGTTACACTAATTCCCGGCCCACCAGGGCCTACAGAATAGGATTGAATGATATTTGGCAAACCCAAAGAACTGGTTGCACCACCCAGATCAAAACCATTAAGATTAAATGTAGAAGTGAGTAAGGTATCCTCAGCTACATCTATGGTCCCTAAACTTCCAGCACCTTCTACCGCTACATACACTGTACGATCTGGCCCAATCTGTATAGCTCCTAATCTTTCCGAACCCTGATACAATGGCGTTTGGTTATCGAGAAGTTGTTGCAGATATGCCTCATCAGTGGTATCGATACGCACTTCGTAAAGAATAGAACCGCTATTTCCCAAAAGAGTAACAAATAATTTGTTCAAACCTGGAGAAAACTCAATTCCATATACCTGGTAATCGCTGTACGGTTCGTCAAATGTAAGCGTAATCGGATTAGTAACAGTAAGTGTACTGTCAACAAAATCAAATATTTCTATGGTATTGGCAGGTCCAGACAAAGCAACAGCTACTTTCGATCCATCAGGAGAAAATTCCATATAACCCTCAGCATTGGCAGGTTGATATAGATCATGGACCGATCCTGCTGACGATAAAACTGGTGTTCCGATGCCATTTTCAGTAATAGGAAATGCATAAAATGTATTACCTCCCAACTCATGCGCCAATAATACAGTACCGTTGTTCATTTCAACAGCTGTTATCCTTTCCCCACTAGGAGAAAAAAGAGGCACATTTTTTTCCACAATCTCACCTGCCACACCTGCTTTGATATCTACCAGTGTATAGGTTAAATTTATCTGGTTGTCAGCACCTGCATCACCATTACTTTCCACAGTAAATATATAATACAACGTTTCGTCCCCTGGTAAAGGAACAATAAGAGCAGATTGCGTGGCCGATGTACTTCCTCCAATATCGGCATCTAGCAGCACATGTTCACCAGTGGTCCTGTCAACTCCCCAAACCGACTCACCGTTGGTGTATAACAATAAATCCCCATTTACATCTGAAATTGTGGCCGATCCTTCTGGAGCTGTCATTTGCCCGTCAGTAACCGGTCGGGTAGGATTTTCAGGATCATTCGGATCCTGATTAAAATCTATACCAGCCTGATTGCCAAAGTACCAAAAATTAGCCCTTTGATATTCCTCCCCATACAATTCCACCTGGATAGCATCATAAAGGCTACATCCATTACTCAAGGTTACTGTCACCCAATAAGTTCCGGTGGTATCCACTGTAATAGATCTTCCGGTAGTTGAGCCTTCAATACCACCATCAGACCATGTAATCAAGGCATCATTAGGAATTCCTTCCCCAATATCTAATATCACAGTCTCTCCCGGGCAAATAACTGTATCCATCCCCAGATCTATGGAGAGATCATTAGCAGTCACAATTACATTTTGCTGATAATAGGCGGTATCGCTTCCTCTGATAGCGGTAAGACTTACCGGAAATGCGCCTTGTTGTTCATACAAATAAGTAGGGTTAATAGCGTGAATAATCGTATCCCCAAAATCCCAGATAAGCTGAGAAGGAGCGGGGTCAGAATCCCATGAGGGGAAAAAAGCTGCAGTACTATTCTGACAAATTGGAGAAGTGGTAGTAAATGAAATGGTAAACGGTTGAGACTGACCAGCAAGCGTAGATGTAAATTGTTTTGTTGGGAAAGCATTTGTTCCTAACGGAGACTGATCATATCCAGTCAACGCAGAAACACTATCCGGATAATCTATTCTTCCTAGTTGCAGACTTCCCACTCCATTTTGATATACATGATAAATACTTCCATCAACACCCAACTGCAACCCATAACTACCGCTTACCGATGATGGCAAAATAGCCGCCAGTGTGCTGGATGGGTTTTGGGTATCGTATTGGTATACTTGACCTTCGGTTGGTGAAATTTGTTTGGATATATATAGGTATCTTCCATTGGCTGACCATTCTGTATCGTAAACCCCTTCAGGTCCAGCAGAATTTAATACAGGCCCATCCGCTACCAATGAATTATCAGACGGATCGAATGTAAACAACTGAACATTTCTATTGGCGTTTTCTGGTGCTAAAGCCAACCTGAAAGTGCCATCAGCTAATTCCACAAAAGACACATTGTTGGCTGTCATTGTAGCAGGAATAGGGACAGAATAAGCTGCACCCAAAGCACCTGATGGGCCTATTTCCCGAACAACCAACGTATTGGCTGCCACATCCTGATATACCAGATAATTCGTCAATGGACTGCCAGAAGCTATTACAG
This sequence comes from Bacteroidota bacterium, assembly GCA_023393375.1. Lineage (GTDB taxonomy): Bacteria > Bacteroidota > Bacteroidia > Cytophagales > Cyclobacteriaceae > JAEWLI01. Next base: position 10,163 of record JAEWLI010000191.1, on the reverse strand, counting down.
CCATTGCTTGGGAGGCACCTGTGATTCCGGTACTTTGATTGGCAGAAACTATGTTACCCAAAGGTAGCTGACCTGCTGCAGCATTTCCCAACTGGTTCATATTCACAATACTACTTTGAATTTCAGATCCTGTATTAGTGAAAATGATATACCGTCCCGGATTGTTGGGGTCTTCACTCACAACTGCTGCCTGGTTTAAATTAGGATCTCCATTAAGGGGACCTCCCGGCATAGGTTGATGAGTGGCATCATAAACCGTATTACCATCGGAATAAAATAACAACCGCATAGTGATAGGGTCTACTGCAACTGCCCCACCACCTTCTCCCGAAGGAGTTGATAAAATATTATTACGTTCTGCGGTGCTATCGGATTTATTAAATGATATCCCTCCCCAGATATTTCCAGAATAGTCCTGAGCTATAGAATGATGTATAAAAAAACCAAAGATCAGCGACAGGCTGGTTGAAAAAAATATTTTCCTGTTCAACATCAATTATTAAATTATGAGTCTTAATCGAATTATATATATTACGTATGAATATGTATTTTTGTATCTGATTAAAACAAAAATAATATAATTAAACTGCAATTTAACGTTAATCTATTAACTTTTACTACATGTAAGGAATTGAAGAAATATCTGTATACTAGCTGGTCGATATTGCATATATTGCACATTATTTTATTGATAATACATATAAAGAGGAATTAAATGTTAAAATTCATAAAGGTATCCGCCTTCATTTTTTGTATTTTTTATCAGACGGTTTCAGCCCAGGATCCGCAATTTTCGCAATTTTATGCTGCGCCTTTATATCTTAATCCTGCTTTTGCCGGTTCATCGGGCTTAGCCAGGGTAGGCTTAAATTACAGAAATCAATGGCCATCATTAAATGCTAACTTTGTCACCTATTCTGCCTATTTCGACTATTTTTTCGAAGATTATAATAGCGGTGTAGGTTTATTGTTGACTAGCGATAGGGAAGGACTTGTAGGGTTACAATCACATAGTGCCGCATTCCAATATGCCTATCAATTACGATTGACTGATAATATTACATTCAGGCCTGGGGTTCATGTAGCCGCAGTTACTAAAAATATAAATTTTAACAATCTCGTCTTCGAATCTCAGATCAATCCCATCACGGGATATGATCCCAATTTAGGTAGTGGTGAAGGTGGTTTTAATGATAATGTATTTTATGTGGATCTTGGATTAGGGGGTTTATTTTATTCTGATAACTTCTGGATCGGGGGATCGGTTCATCATCTTACTGAGCCGAATGAGGCATTCTCTGACGAAAATATAGCAGCCTTGCCCATGAAAATTTCTATACATGGTGGATATCGGATTCCTATTAGTTCAGCAAATAATACCTATGCTTTTGGATCACTACGGGACATCAGTATAACACCAACAGCACAATATAAAGCCCAGGGTGAATTTGATCAGCTTGATTTAGGAATGTACTTCACATATGAACCATTGGTTTTGGGATTGTGGTACAGGGGACTTCCATTCAAGGAATTAAACAACATTAGCAACAATGAGTCTGTAATAGTTCTTGTTGGCCTTACCAAAGGAAACCTTAATATTGGATATAGTTTTGACTATACCATCTCACAGCTTGGAATTGCATCAGGTGGAGCGCACGAACTATCGTTACGGTATGAATTCTTCTTGGGAGATCCCAGAAAGCCAGCCAAGAATGTAAGAAAAATACCATGTCCCAGTTTTTAATTCCTGGTCAATATCATAACCGTTAATCTTAGTCAGAAATGGGAGCAGATACTATTCTTTTTATTATATTGGTGATCATAACTTTAGATTTTGCTTTAGAACAAGTATTGGATTATATCAATCTGAAGCATCAGAAAAGTGAACTGCCCGTTGAGCTAAAAGGGATATATGAAGAAGGGCGATATCAGCAATCCGTAGCATACCACAAGACACAAACCCGATTCTCGTTTTTTACATCCACTTTTAGTTTTCTGTTATCCTTTGTCCTTTTAATTACTGGATTTTTTGGATTACTTGATGAATGGTTGAGGTTGTATATAGATGCCCCAATTGTGCTTGCTTTAGCATATTTTGGAATATTGTTTATTGCATCAGATGTTTTGAATACCCCCTTTCAATATTATAGCACATTTGTGATTGAAGAAAAATTTGGGTTTAATAAAACTACTCCAAAGCTTTTTTTCATCGATAAAATAAAAGGTTATTTATTAACCTTTATTGTGGGAGGGGCTATAATGTGGGGTTTACTTTATTTAATCACCTCCATTGGTACCAATTTTTGGATTTATTTTTGGATTGCTATTTCGCTTTTTTTATTATTCGTGAATATGTTTTACACCAGCCTGATTGTACCTTTATTCAATAAACTTACACCGCTACAGGATGGGGAACTCAAAACGGCTATCGAATCCTACAGTAAAAGTGTGAATTTCCCTTTGGATAATGTATTTATTATTGATGGTTCTAAAAGATCCTCTAAAGCAAATGCTTTTTTCTCTGGAATTGGAAAAAAGAAGAAGATTGTATTATATGATACTTTGATTCAAAAACATACAACGGAAGAATTAATTTCCGTTCTGGCCCACGAAGTAGGCCATTTCAAGAAAAAACATATTTTAACTGGATTTTTGATTTCAATTCTGCAGGTCGGAATCATGCTTTTGATCATGTCGTGGATGATTTTTAATCCGGCATTGTCTGAAGCTTTGGGGGGCAAACAAAATGCCATTCATTTAAATCTTCTGGCTTTTGGTATACTTTATTCTCCTATTTCTAAGATTACAGGTATTGTAATGAACATAATCAGCAGAAAAAATGAATTTGAAGCTGATGCTTATGCTGCCAATAGTTATAATAATCAGGATCTGCAGGTAGCTTTAAAAAAATTATCAGTGGACAACCTTAGCAATATGACACCTCATCCTGCTTATGTTTTCTTTCATTATTCACATCCTCCCACTCTCAAGAGGTTAAGAGAACTAGAGAAATATAACAAAAGTACAAGCTGAACAATTCTGAATAAGAGAAATAATAGCTTTTTACATTTGTTACAATGATGATAATAAGTCCCGCCTTTTTTACCGATAATATTATCCTGTAAGATTCTAAATTAATTTACATTTTCTTATAGTAGGATTAGGTTTAATATTGGAGAATTATATTGCTTATAAACAATGTGTTATGAAAAATAGAATTTTCTTAGTACTGATTTTTTCAGTTTTTATATTTAGTGAGGTTATTTCTCAATCAAAGGATTACGAAAAAGTCCTTTATAAAGCGGAAAGGTTATTTAAAATCAAAAATTACGATGACGCCCTCAGCGGATACCTTGAAGCCATCAAATTAGGTGATACTTCACCTCTAACTCATTATAATACAGGTGTTTGTTATCTTAATATGCTCAATACCGATGACCAGATAAAAGCCAAGCCTTATTTTGAGTATGCACTGAAAAATAAGGATAATACTGTACCTAACCAGATATATTTCGATCTTGGTCAGGTATATCACAAAGACCTTGAAGTAACTAGAGCATTGGATGTATTTAAAAAATATAAAAAGTTGCTAAATGAAAAAGACCCGAAAATTAAAGATGTGGATGAGAAAATCAGGATATGCGATAATGCCTTAATTCTATTATCTAATCCGAGGAATAATATTATTATCCGAAACTTAGGGCCTGAGATCAATACACCGGAAATAGAATATAATCCTGTGATATCTGCTGACGAATCAGTAATGGCTTTTACACGTTTGAGTAAAAGTAATAATAAAACAGGTTCTGGCAGTGCGTTGGCAGAAGAAATATTTATCACTAATAAAACCAACACGGAAAGAAATTGGAGAACACCTAAAAAATTACATATTGAAACCAAATATAATGTAGGCACTGCAGGTATTTCTCCTGATGGTGAACAGATGATAATTTTTATAGGTGGATTAAACAACTCCGGAAGCCTTTATACCATTCAAAAAACTATGACAGGTTGGTCTAACCCTGTTACTTTGGGACCGCAAATCAACTCCGGATACCTTGAATCTACTGCAAGTATCACGCCCGATGGAAAAACAATATATTTTGCATCCAATAGGCCAGGTGGATTTGGTGGCATGGATATTTACAAAGTAGAGAAAGACCAAAACGGCAATTGGGGTCATCCTAAAAATCTTGGAGCTACTATTAATACTAAATATGATGAGGATGCACCTTTTATTCATCCCGATCAAATGACATTGTTTTTCACGTCTAGCGGTCATAATACGATGGGAGGCAAAGATATATTTAAAACCAGGATTATTCATGACAAGTGGGAAGAACCTGAAAACATGGGATTCCCAATTAATACACCAGCCAACGACAATTATTTTACCCTTACTGCCGATGGCAGCAAAGGTTACTTCTCTTCAGACAGGGCTGGTGGACAGGGTGGTCAGGACATCTATGCATTTGATATGCCGGAAGAAGATGCCAATATTCCATTAACCTTGATAAAAGGGCGTATTCTTGCGGGAGAAGAATTATCACCTGTGCCCACAGAAATAAAAGTAGTAGACAATGTGACAAACAAAAAAGTCCCTTATGTATATAATCCCAATAAGGAAACAGGGAATTATCTTATAATATTTCCTCCTGGCAAAGATTATGATATCATTATTGAGTCAGAGGGATATATGCCCTATACAATTAATATAAATATTCCTAACCAGACTTACTTCTATGAATTGTATCAGGAGATTCACCTTAAAGCAATAAAACATTTTGATGTAGTAGTGGGACAGGAAGTTACCGTAAAAAATGTGTTCTTCGACACTGGAAAAGAAGTTGTAATGAGTGTGAGAAAAGCAAATGATGCGATGCTGGTGCAAAACGACAGCCTGGATTTGTTTGAACTGATGAATGATATTATTAGTTCGAGTGATTCTACCGCTTTGGATTATTTGCTTGATTTGATGTATACTGCCAATCCAATAGATTCCGTTGATTTCTCAAAATTGGATAAAGATATACAAGCAGCACGTAGAATTTATTATTATGATGAAAGTGACACCTCGAAACTGGAGGTAAGAAATGTAGAGGGGGAGTTAATTTATTCTTTACCAACCTTATATGTTGCTCAGGAAAACGAAAAACGATTGAAACAGGAAGCTAAAGTCGCATCTTATGATAAAAAAATATTGAATCCAGTATACAAAATTTATTTCGATGCCGACCAGAGCCAATTGAAAGAAACTTATAAAAAACAGTTGAACGATTTATTGAGATTATTAGATCAACATGAGGAATTGGGAATTGAAATATCTGGGTATGCTTCCTTTGAAGGAGACCCTGAGTATAACAGGAACCTTTCTAATAAAAGGGCAATTGAGGTTTTGAATTACTTTAATCACAAAGGGGTAGTCCGCAGAAGAATAAAAGCTGTAGGTTATGGAGCTGCCAGCAATAGCAAGGTAGATAAAGAAGAAAGCCGTAGGGTTGAAATTCGCCTGGTGGATATTAACGCTTATGTATTATAACTTTAGAAATTAAATAAGTTAAGTTACCGATAAAGCCATAGTGAAAAAATAGTTGGCATTTATCGGTAACTTTTTTATTATGGATTTTATTCACATTCTCCTTCTTCCCAATTTACTACTCCTGCATTTTCTGCATAACAATCGTTTTGATAAGTATTGCCATCACAGCCGCACACAGGTTTATAAATCTGAATACAAATAGCATCTTCATTAATTCTATTTTTGTCGATACAAACATCCTGACGGCATCCAATTACGATAATACTAAAAAATGAAAGAATGATGATTTTCATGGCTTATATCTTAATAATAACTTTATAGCTAATTATTCACTTCCAAATACCTGAAACAATCTGTAGTATGATCATTAACCAAACCACATGCTTGCATATGGGCATATATTATTGTACTTCCTACAAATGTAAAGCCTCTCTTCTTTAGGTCTTTGCTCAAAAAGTCTGATTCAGGAGTTGTAATGGGGATCTCCTTAGATGATTTCCAATGATTGATCCTGGGAGTTCCATCTACAAACCGCCAAATATAGTTGTCAAAGCTATCGAATTCTTCCTGGATTTTAATAAATTTTTGTGCATTGTTTATCGCCGAAATAATTTTAAGCCGATTTCGGATGATTTTTGGATCGGCCAGAAGTTGAGTTATTTTCTCTGACCCGTATTTAGCAACTATTTCAGGACTAAAACCAGCAAATGCATCCCGATAACCTTCTCTGCGTTTGATGATTGTGGACCAACTTAAGCCAGCTTGTGCTCCTTCCAGAATTAAAAATTCAAAATGCCGGACATCGTCGTGTACTGGCACCCCCCATTCTTCATCATGATAATTCATGTATTCCGGAAATGTGTTTTCCGCCCATTGGCAACGGATCTGCCCCATTTTATTTATATAAACCTTTTCAAACGATACACTATTTTCCTTTGGACCCCCTCCCGGCTGATCACCATCCGGATTTTTCTTCCTGGTTTGGAATGGAATAACCTATATATTTGATTCAGTTGTAGATTCTCTGACCTGATACCATTTAAATATAAAAGTGTATCGCCTGACCGAACACCAGCTTTATAAGCAGGTGACTCTTCCCTTACGTTCATAATTCTAAAAGTTTCAAGATTGTTTCCTTCAGCCATAAGCTCAATCCCACTCATGTCATGCTCGAATTTATTGCGAAAACCACTAGCTTTTTTCAGATAAATATTTTCTGAAGAATAATCGAAAACTACCCTGAATCTGGATAAAAGGTCGCCGCCAAGTGTACCATGACGATTAAAAAAAACAGTATCCAGGTATTGACCAGGTTCGGGAAAAGAAGAAATCACTCCTTTCAATTCAAACTCCCCAATTTTTATATGATCAATTCTGGCCAATCTACCCTTAATTGGCCCCCCTAAACCTCGACCAATATTAGCTTCAATACTTCTTTCAGGCATGGAAATATTCTTTTCTTCATCTTCTTCCAACAATAGGGCATGGCTGGCACCAGTATCTATCATTAGTTTGGATCTTGTGGTTTTTCCATTTATTTTAATCTTAGTCACGATATAAGGTTTCGTATCTTCGATGGTCAGGGGAAATCTTTCAAAGCTCTTCTTGGGTTCAAAAAATTGGCTCTGATGAAGGATCAACATCCGATTGTTATAATCGATTTCCACTATGAACCGGCTAAATAATTCATAACCTATGATCCCGTGCACCTCTACTCCCAAATAGTTTCTTAGTTGTAAAAAATCTTCTTCTAAAACCAGTAAAGCTTGTCCCCTGCCTACTACACCAGGTATTTTTATAGTAACGTTATTTGCGACATGTGCCGCTATAATTTGTTGTTCACCCGGCCCTTTTAGTATAATTTTTCTGTTTAGCGTAAGTGCAAGGGCATCAGACATTATTTTCTCTGTTAGTATCGTTGTCCTAATGCCGGTATCAACAATAAATTTCATTGGTAATTTATCGTTCAATCGTACTGGAACTACTATAAGATTGTTGTGCAGTTCAAATGGTACATATACTTTTTTAAGATTTTTCTTTTCAAATTCAAAACCATATTGAGCTTTGGCAGGAACAAAAAGCAATAATAGTATAAGTAAGACAATACCTCTGGAGGTAAGCATGTGAAATATTATTATATTCTTACCCATTCGTATCACAGTATATCAGGCTATATGGAATATAACGGATTAATTATAAATATAAATGATTTTTTGACCAATTATTTTATATAAAACCAATAAATCGTACTTATTTTTAATAAAATTCGATTTCATGATCATTATTATTCAGTAATTTGCCGGTGTTTGGGCGATAGCACCATTTTCATGATGACCAAACAAATACCCCTTCCTACTATTGCCAAAACCAGGTTAAATAAACCTAAATATAAAATCTTATACAAAAAAATCCATTGTAAATTCATAGATAATTGTATTGGTATAAGTACAACCACTGAAATAAGAGCGGATAGCAAAAGTATAGCTGAAGTTTCTCTACAAATGTCTCCAACGATATCATTAAACTCAGCCCCAACAGACTTTTTGACAAACAAAATTCTTTTATTCCATAATGTTTGATACAAAAGATTAACCACCAGACTGAAAGTAACAATCAGGCTACCTAAAACTAATATGATTGCATATATAGAATGTGAGATAAGTGATATGGTAGGTAAAATAAAATCCCAAGATAATACGATGATATTAAGCAGGAGCACTTGTAATCCTAACACCACTTTGCCCACGAATCTTGATTCTGATTTTGTTGGTTGCAGTACATTGGAAGGCTTCAGTTTTTTGAGGCCATGATTAGGCGATAATACAAAATACATACTGGTAATTATCCAAAAAGAGAGAATGTAAATCAGATAAGTTACATTGTTTTGATAAAACTCAAAAAATATGATTCGGGTCGGTTGTTTGATCATTGAAAAGGCAATATCTACTATTGTCAAAGCTAATATTGTTGCTGTAAAAATCTGCACCATATTTTCAAAGATGATTTGATATTGAATTTTTCTGATACCAGAGCCAAGCAATATCCTAACCCTGAATTCTTTGATCCTGGTTGAGTATAAGCCATTGTTGATTAGGAAAAAATTGTAAAATACTGAGAAACCAAAAAAGATCATCATCATGGTAATTAACAATGGGATTCCGGTGAGTGCATTTACTTTATCGTTGATTTGAATAAGGGTGAACGCAAACACTATAACCAGTATACCTAATATTAGGGTAGAAATATTAAATACAATAAAGCTTTTTCTCCCTTCAAAATACCTTATGGCACCTGTAATAATTTCTTTCATAAATACTTGATCTGCTTTTTTATATTACCTTCAATATATATGCCACAGGCAAAAACCTCTATCAAAAGAGACCACAGGGCTGTCTGGTTTTCTTTATTGTTCACCTGTATGACAGGTAACTGTTCTAATCCGGACATATTTTATATCATTTATTATGTATGAAAACCATTATTTATCATTTGACAATGCCAATTAAGCATTGTATTTTTCAGCTATATTAAATTATAATTATGGGTAGAAAGTTGAAAAAAGTGGATTCAAAAGAGGTGGGTCTGGATGTTGGACTGATGGTCTTTAAATATTTCCTCAAAACAGAATATCTTCATTATGGTTATTTCACTCCGGATATGGCAGTGGATGTAGGCAATTTAAAGGAAGCTCAGGAAAATTATTTTGCTATGCTTGCCAAGGATATACCCAAAGATGTAAAATCTATTTTGGATGTAGGTTGTGGATCAGGAAAAACGGCGGAAGAACTAATAAAAAAAGGTTATCAGGTAGATTGTGTATCACCCGGGAAAATTTTAACCGAATATGCTTTAAATAAACTCGGTGATAAAATCACTATGTTCAACAGCAAATTTGAGGATGTACACACTGATAAAAAATATGATATGGTCCTTTTCAGTGAAAGTTTTCAATATATTCCGATGGATGAAAGCATTCCTAAAGCTATCACCATGTTGAGAAAAGGTGGCTATATTATGGTCAGTGATTTTTTTAAAACCGACGCACCAGGTAGATCGCTATTAGGGGGTGGACATAATTATGCACAATGGATGGAAATCAGAAAAACGTTTCCTTTAAATACCCTCATAGAAAATGATATTACTGAAAATACTGCACCTACCATTGAAATAACCCATCATTTTAAACAGCAAGTACTAAAACCGATATGGCATGATGTGTTCCTGTTGGCAGAAGACCGGTTTCCACTACTATTAAAATTCGTAAAGTGGAAATATCGTAAGAAGCTGGCCAAAATGGAAACCAAACACTTTACCGGGCAAAATAATGGAGAAGCTTTTAAAATATACAAAAAATATATGTTTTACCTGTTTCAGGTTCAGTAAGCTATATAAGATTTTACAAATCTTTAAAATCAAAATCCTCCAGGAATTTTGTGGTGAAATTACCTTTTCTGAAATCAGGGTTATCCATTAACCTGATATGAAAAGGAATGGTGGTTTTCACTCCTTCAATGATGAATTCCTGGAGTGCTCTTTTCATCCTGATGATGGCACTTTCCCTGGAATTGGCCGTTACAATTAATTTGGCAATCATGGAATCATAATTGGAAGGAATGGTATACCC
>JAEWLI010000181.1 GCA_023393375.1 Bacteroidota bacterium | reverse complement strand
AAGCCATCAAGCTTTGTCAGTAAGTAAGTACCATCATTCAATTTGCTGCCAAACCCAATTTGTGGTATGGCATTTCCGGTAAGAATAATGGAAATAAAAATAGCAGGTACCATGAAAGCAAAGATCAGCACACAATATTGGGCAACCTGAGTATAAGTTATCCCTTTCATTCCACCCAACACAGCATAGAAAAAGACAATAAACATACCGATGACTACACCGGTATTTACGTCCACCTCAAGAAACCGTGAAAAAACTACACCTACACCGCGCATTTGTCCGGCCACATACGTAAATGATACAAACAAAGCACAAACCACTGCTACCTGTCGAGCGGTTTGGGAATAATACCGCTCTCCCACAAAAGCAGGCACGGTGAATTTGCCGAACTTCCTTAGATAAGGTGCCAACAATAAGGCAAGTAACACGTAACCTCCTGTCCATCCCATCAGATAGACTGACCCATCATATCCACTGAACGATATAATTCCAGCCATGGATATAAAAGAAGCCGCCGACATCCAGTCAGCAGCAGTGGCCATACCATTGGCAAGTGGGGAAACACCTCCTCCCGCTACATAAAAATCTTTTGTTGAACTAGCTTTTGCCCACAATGCGATCAGGATGTAGATACCAAATGTAATACCTACAATGGCGAATGTCCATGCTTGTTGATTGTCCATATTACTTTTCGTCTACATCGTATTTTTTATCGAGCCTGTTCATCAAAAAAACATAGGCGAAGATGATAAGAATAAAGAAAAGGATGGATCCCTGTTGTGCAAACCAAAAGCCGAGTTTAAACCCGCCAAACTGAATTTGATTTAGTTGGTTGGCTAAAAGGATGCCCAATACATATGATACAGTGAACCAAATTACAAGTAGAATTGAGAGAAAGCGGAGGTTCTTTCTCCAGTATTGTTTTAATTTCTGCTGCATGAAATAAATTTTGGATTCAGTTTGTGTAAACCAAATCCAATGAATATTGTTTTAAAACCCAAGATTTTAAAGAATTTTTCTTAATTTACTAGGACTTTTTTTAAATCAAGTGTGAGGGAATTGTGCTGTAATAATACTGGTTAACTTGTTTGAAAAATTGTAATTCGGAAAGTTTACGTTCCTATTCCAGCAGTAAGAAATTTATTATGATATGAACTCCCATATAACAGAGGATGAGCTGGAGAGTCGGATCCAAGATCGGGGCTTTCTGTTATTTTCTACGGTTGCTTTGCTGAAAATGGGGTACTACGATCTTAATTAATTCGTGACCAGCGTTGGTTCCCCTGACGGCTGTGTTTTCCATCTTTCGTGTATCCAAACCCACTGATCGGGATGTTGCCGAATAATTGATTCATATATATTTGACATCCGTTGGGTATTTTCTATAATATCCTGCTCTTCATTACCAGTATGAGTAATCGGAATTTGAGGTAAAATCTCAAGAACTTGTTTCATATTATCATCCATATGGATGAAGATCGGCACCACTCTAGCATTTGTACGCAAGGCGAACAATGCTGCTCCAACGGGTGTAGATGCGGGACGGCCAAAAAAATCAACAAAAACACTTTTTACCTTGGTATCCAAATCAATTAGAATAGCCATACTCCCACCCTCTTTCAGTACACGAAACAATTTTACAGTATCCTTTCCCCTGGGAATAAACACGCCCCCTCTGGTGTTACGGTAGTCAGACAATATTTTGTTCAATTTATCATCTTTCAAGGGTTTGCCAATGATATGTAGTTTATATCCTGACAACCCAAGGAATGAACCCACTAAATCAAAGGATCCCATATGCAGTGTAAGAAAAATAGTACCACGTTGTCCATCATTTATTGGTGGAAGGTTTTCTTTTCCTTTCACCTCCACATATTTCTCAAACTTTTCAATATCCCTTATGGAGATGGTATTGAGTAAATCACCAGCATTACGCCCCATCATCATAAAATTCCTTTTAACCAATTTTTGGATCTGGTAAGGAGTTTTTTCTTTACCTAAAGCTAAAATAAGGTTATTTTCTGCAATCTTTCTAAGCTTGCCAAATAGGTGATAGGCTACTCTGCCTAACAGGCCACAACCCCATATCAACATCTTCCTCGGCAAGATCATCGATTTTAAAATAATAGTCCAGACTAACAAATAAATCAATCTGTACTTCAGCTTTTTGTGCCATGGTCTTTTGTTGCTCATTCGCTGCTCTTTATTCCCCCTAAACCATTCTTTTTATAATCATTTCAATGACAATCCAATTGAAACTTTCCCTTACTAATATTAAGATAAATTTTGTTTATTTTAGATCAAAACCCATTATTACAAGAATCTAATTACGAATTGTAGAATACCATTAGATATTTATAACGTTATGTGTATTTGAAATATATAATTCTCTGCAAATATGATTATTTCTCAAAAATAAATCCATAAGAGTCGGTAAAAAAACATCACTGATTTCAATTCCAGCTTTATAACTATTCGTTTTTGTTATAACCCATAAGTCGATTTGCCCACTCAATAAAATGCGGAATATTAGGTAAATCAGTATGTCCACCGTCATGTTGCCGCCAGGCTAAATGCCCATCCAATTGTGAATGATTTACTTCAGGCATTTTTTCTTTTGTATAATCATTTGAAACACCGAGGTCTTTCACACCAAGCAATTTATAAACTTGTCCGGCAGCCACTGCAGCCATATAACTGCCCTGGTGATCCAACCAGTTTGCATCGCCCATTTCCGGAATGCCATAACTAATAAATACCGGCCGTGGGGCACACATGGCTATTAACTGGTGAGAATCTACAGGGAGTTTACTGGCATTCATTTCACCAAATTTGCCTTTCGAAGATGCATATTTTATGTAATTTCCAGCCATCCAATAATGCATGCCGGCAAGATTTTCTACCGCTTCGCCAAAATTTCGTCGATGTAAAGTAGTGCCGCCTTTTCCGGAAGAACCAATCAAACCAAAAGCAAAGCGTTCTTCAAAAGCCAAGGTAACAAGAGCAGCTTTACCATAGCGGGATACACCTTCAATTCCCACATTTTTAGCATCCACCATAGTATCTGTTTCCAGATAATCCAACCCTCGGGCAGCTCCCCATGACCATGCCCTTAAAGCACCCCAATCATCTGGTTTGCGGGTTTGACCCTTGTTCATAAGTGCTATAATGCCACTACACGTTAACCCCTCCGCATTGTCCGCTTGAATGGTAGAAGGATCAATGAGCGCGTATCCCCAACCGGCAGCTATCAATTGTTGTGTGGCCGTGGGTTCTCCTGAAGTGGGCATGTAAAATCCTGTCGGTCCAACTCCTGAAGGCCTTACCAAAGGATCGTATGCAGGATATTTGTCGAAAATCTCCTTAATCTCAGGATCCTGGGCAAGCAGTTTTTTAAAAGCATCGTTGATTTTACCAAAATCATCGCGATTAGGTTGCGCCGGAGCTGGCAGGTGGGCAGGACTAAACATCATTAGCACAGGAACCGGCCCTTTAACATTAGCTGGTGTCACTACAACCATTGAAATATTCACATCTATTTCCGGATAAGCGGAGTTGTCTACCCGACCCACCAGTTTTTTGGCATTCACCGGTGTCCAACCCATGAACTCCCGTTCTGAAACAACTACTTCCCAAGTTACGTCTGGCGTATTTTCAGGGATTCTACCATATACTTCACGTGCAAAAACTTCTGCTATTTCAGGTCTTCTTGTCTTCCACCATTGGTCTGGTGAAGTTACTCTTTTACCTTTGCTCGTAGTCAATACTTCTGGCAAAACAGGGAAAGGATTGGCCAAATTTTCATCATAATTAGCAGCATTTGGTGCTGAGGCATTACTATTTTTACCATGCCTTATTTCTTCAATGCCCAACTGCTCCATCATATTCTGACGATCTTCATGGGCTTTAAGACATAATGGGGAAGGCGTATTTTGCTGACCGAATGTAATAGAATTATAGGATAACAGAATAAACAAGATGCAATTTGTAATTTTCATGCCTTTTCACTTTTTTGGGTAAATTAAAACTTAAAACAAATATAATTATTCTTTTATATGGTATGGGTGGTAAATTTTACAATTTCTGATATTAAAAATCAAGTGTTTAGTTAATAGTTATTTTAATACCATGGGCAATCGGAATGGATTTATTGATTTTCTGATCATTAAAGGGGACTTTTTTCTTAACTTTACCACTTGAAAATAATTCATCAGTTCTGTTTAACTTTACAAATTTTAAATTAAACAATTTTTTAATCTTTACGTTCATAACCAAAGATGAAAATAGCTGCCTGCAGAAAGGAACATTTTAATGCCGCTCATCGGTTATATCATCCGGGGTGGTCGGATGAAAAAAACGAAGCTGTATTTGGCAAATGTAATAATCCGAATTTTCATGGCCATAATTACGAATTAATCGTTAAGATAATCGGAGAACCTGATCGTAATACAGGATTCGTTTATGATTTGAAGATGTTGGGTGACCTAGTAAAAGAATATGTAATAGATAAATTTGATCACAAAAATCTGAACCTGGATATTGAAGAATTTAAAGATCTAAATCCTACAGCTGAAAATATTGCCGTGGTAATCTGGAATATATTAAGAGAAAAAATAGAAAAAGAATACGAGATAAAAGTAGTACTGTATGAAACAGAAAGAAACTTTGTGGAATTCCCGGTTGACTAGTGGTTTTTCCATTGATGATATAGGTGATGAACATTTGGGTGCTTCATTTGAAACGCCCTTACGAGAAGATGCTTTTGAATTAGAAGATGATATAAAAATAGAATTGATAGAAAACCATTTTCGAGAAATCATGCAAGTCCTTGGCCTTGACCTGACCGATGACAGCCTGAAAGGAACTCCTAAAAGAGTAGCCAAAATGTATGTACAGGAAATATTCAGTGGTTTAAATCCTAAAAATAAACCGAAGGTTAAGCTGTTTGACAATAAATACAATTACAATGAAATGTTGGTACAGAAGAACATTTCATTTCACTCCAATTGTGAACATCACTTTGTGCCTATTGTTGGGAAAGCACATGTAGCCTATATTTCCAGTGGTAAAGTAATCGGGCTATCCAAGATCAACCGAATTGTTCAGTATTTTGCTAAACGCCCACAAGTGCAGGAACGATTGACCGTTCAAATTGCCAATGAATTAAAATCCGCATTGCAAACCGAGGACGTAGCGGTAGTTTTGGAGGCTGCCCACATGTGCGTAAGCTCCAGAGGGGTGCAGGATCATGATAGTAAAACCATTACTTCTCAGTTTTTGGGTAAGTTTCAGGAAGAGAACATGAAAAAGCAATTTTTTGAATATTTAAACAAGTAAAGTATATAATTCACTTTTGTTTAAAAGTTATAATAATTAGGAGGCTACATTGCTGAAGAGAAGTAGTCTCCTTTTTTGATTGATTATCTTTACTGTGGTTAACCTTTAAAATACAAGTTGTTAGAATTGTCAAGAATGATTTGGTGTGTTTATCTTTATGGAGTCACGGGATTGATTTGTATCTGCCCACCTATTGCTCTTAATACTTTCATAATTGTCTCAAACTGAGGTTTAGCTCCATTAGACAAAGCCTTGTATAAACTTGGCCGACTTAATCCGGTTTCTTGAGCAATTTTGGTCATACCGATGGATTTAGCAATATGTCCAATAGCTGTAATTACATCGGATTCGTTTCCTTCTGCTAAAACAGTATTAAGGTATTCCGCTATCATTTCGTTACTATCTAAATAGGGTCTGCTGATAAAGTTTAAATATTAGTATATACTTTCGTGAAAGCTCTTTTTTTCTGATATTTAGGAAGTAAAAGTGCAAGGCTATATGAAGAAAACCACCAAAAGGCGTGCATCGAACCGTCCCTATGTAAGCCAAAGTCAATTAGTAATAGATGGTTTTGAGACCCCATTTTCACAAAACCTTGATCCGGATAATCGATGGGTCAAGCTTGCTGGCAAGATACCATGGGATGAATTGTCAGGATTGTACCTGAAAAGGTTTGGGCCTAAATCAACAGGAAGGCCCCCCCTCAACCCAAGAATTGTCATAGGGGCTTTGATAATCAAACATTTCTGCAATCTTGATGACAGGGAAACAATTTCCCAGATCACTGAAAACATCTACATGCAATACTTTTTAGGCTACAGCGGTTTTAGTAGCGAACCTCCATTTGATCCGTCATTGTTTGTAGAAATACGCAAGCGTCTGGGTGATGATCTGCTTGCGGAGATGAACCTTCGGATACTTCAGATTTCTAAGAAGGATGAGAAGGAAGGTTCTTCTGACAAAAAGGGGGATGATAAATCATCTGGTATCGGGCCTACCCACAAAGGGGAGTTGCTACTGGATGCTACAGTATCGCCACAGGATATTGCATATCCCACCGATCTGAAACTGCTCAACGATGGCCGGGAGATCAGCGAAAAAATTATTGACTTTCTGCATGCCCCCGGGGAGAAGAAGCCCAGGACATACCGTCAAAAAGCGCGGAAAGAGTTTCTTCATGTGGCACAAAACAAGAACCCCAGGATTAAAACAGTTCGTAAGGCGATCGGCAAGCAGTTACGGTACCTGAAAAGAAATATTTTTCATATCAATGGCATGCTCGACAGATTTGGGGTTTTCCCTTTACCCAAAAAGCTGCATAGGCAGTTTTGGGTGATACAAACTCTTTACGATCAGCAGTTGGAAATGTTTACCCAACGTAAACATAGCGTAGATGACCGGATAGTAAGTATTCATCAGCCACATGTCCGACCAATAGTCAGAGGAAAGGCTGGGGCCAAGGTTGAATTTGGTTCAAAGCTGCACTTATCATTGGTAGATGGCTTTGCCTTCGTGGACACCATCAGTTGGGATGCTTTTAATGAAGGTTCTCATATGATTGAATATGTTGAGAAGTACAAAACCCGGTTCGGTTTTTACCCTGAGAAAGTTTTGGCAGATATGATTTACTGTACACGCGCAAACAGGCGATGGCTTAAGGATAGGCAGATCAAACTTGCGGCCAAGCCTTTGGGCCGTCCATCGGCAAAGGCAGTGGAAGACCACGTAAGACCGGGGGAACGTAATCCAATAGAGGGTAAATTTGGTCAGGCCAAAAACGGATATGGGATGAACTGAATCCGGGCGCGGCTAAAACAAACAAGTCAGTCATGGATTGCTTCTATCATCCTGGTGCTAAACCTGGTCAAATTGGCCGGGCAAGTACCCCTTTGCCTGAGTTTTTCAGCACAAATAATGAGGTTTGGTGGAATTGTGGCCGTGCTTTTGGATAGAATGAAAAAATTGAATTCTTTGCTTACGAATAGAGCAATCCCTGGCTAGTTTTAGCCAGGGGGTGGCTCAGAGTTTTTCAGCAGACCCTAAATAG
>JAEWLI010000026.1 GCA_023393375.1 Bacteroidota bacterium | reverse complement strand
TTAACGCCTCATTCTTTAAAATTCTTAACGCCATTTTTATAAGGCCAATAATAATCCAAAATATGATATCACCCCGCTCCATTAAATTCGTTGTATAGCCATCACTGCTTAACTTGTGAAAAAACTTACATTTTGGTGGAACTATGGTTTGGTTTGGATTATTTTGTAGAATAAACATTCTAATTCAAACGTTTTGTTTTTAAAACCAAATTCCATGCGCTATGTATTTTTATTGCTGTTTAGCAGTGTATCCATTCATCTTTCAGCACAGGGTTTTAATCCCTATAAGGCATATGGAGAGCCCGCACCTCAAAAAAGCACCTTTCGGACCATATTGAATAAAATTACCGTTACAGCTGCGTCGGGTTTTGGCCATTCTTTTTACAGTCATGATCTGAACAATTACAATATCATTATCAACAAAGACCGCTTGTATATCAATCCGGAAAATACTTCAGATTATTATTACCGGTGGCTCAATAAACCAGAAAGGGCTGATTTTACACCCAACACGGATGACATAGTTCGAACCGATACCGCCTCCATTGGATTTAAAGGAACAGGCTTTAGTATACCATTGATGCTTTCGTTGCATTATCAATACAACCGATTCCGAGTAGGATTGGGAGGGTCAATAGAGTTTCATCAATTCAAAAGGATGGAACCAGACCAATATGCTTCCACCATTGGGTCTTATACAGAAAGTTTTTCCACCATGTTTACCCGATTTTTTGGCACATTGGGGGTAGAACTTTACCAATGGTACGACTATCATTATTTCCTTGATGTGAAGATTGGAGGTATGGGATATGGCTCTGGCTTTGACAAATCATTGATGCAGAAAAAGGGAATGTTCATTAATTTCGGAGTCCCCATAGAACGCAAATTCAGCGAGTATTTTACGGTTTTTGTCCGTCCGTCTTACGAATTTAAGAATTTCACCATGGGCCTCCCGGAGAGTGATCTCGCTATTAAAAACAAACATCAGGCATTTTATATCAATATAGGTTTTCGGTACAATTATCCTGATTTGAAAAGATGCCCGATTAAAAGTTGTGAAACCCAGAAACGACATCTTCATCAAGGGAGGGAATTCAGGGGAAGGCCATTTTATAAAAAACAAAACCCTCAGATAGGCGAGAATTACAAACATTCCCCTATATTTAAAAAGGGCAACGATAAAGATGCGCCAAAGTCTAATGTGAGGAAGAAAGATCCAAGAAAATAGTACAGAATTGTCGAGTTGATTCATTTCTGTCATATATTAGCCATAAATATCCAAAGAAATGCTAAAGCAAGTTTCCCTTTTCATCCTAATAGGCTTGATAGCTGGAGGATGCCAGTATATTTTAAATGAACAGCTGAAAAGAGAAGCCATGAAAAAAGAAGTAGTGGCACCAACACCTGATTCGAAAAAAGTAGAAAATGGGATTTCCAGAAAATACAGGGACAATGGGAAACTTTTTAATGAAATTCCCATGAAGAATGGGAAAAGGGAAGGACTGGCAAAGGATTATTATCCGAATGGCGTGCTGCATCATGAGATTGAGTATAAAGAAGACAAGAAAGACGGGATCGCCAAAACCTACTATCAGGATGGTGTTTTATATATGGAGTCTGCTTATTACGACAATCAGCTACATGGTGAACGGAAGATATTCAAGGAAAATGGAGAGCCTTCATCGGTCGTATCTTTCAGGTTTAATTATCCGGGCAAAGGGTTGATTGAATATATGGCCAACGGTAAAGAAAAGAAAAATTATCCGGAAATAGCTGTCAAAGAAGTGAACAGATTGTCTGAGGAAAACACTTTCTTACTTCATGTGAACTTTACGCAAAAGAGCAGTAAGAAAGCCGAATATTATGTAGGGCAGCTGATAGATGGGATATTTATTCATGATGGTATGTATAAACTACCACTGGCTGATGACAAACAAACCGGAATATTCGAGATAGAGATCCCTCCGCAGCATGAGATTAATAAGGAATTTAATATCGTCGGCGTGCATTATACCTTTTTTGGAAATCCTTATGTGGCAGAAAGAAAATATAGGGTGAAGGTGAAAAACCCATGAGTGACCTTTAGTTTTCTACTTCTTGGAATATCCTGCGTATGCATTTCATTACATACGCAGGAGTTTTACATGAGGTGTTGTATGTATAAAACTATTACAAGTTAAAATCTTAACGGGTTTAACCCAAAAGTAGACCTTCTCAATTCAGGTTTTGAAAGATCTTTACGGGTATATGTTGGCATTTCATCGAAATTGTAATACATATTATCATATTCAAAGAATTCGGCATTTCCTTCACCTTCCTCATATTCATAAAAGATTTCCTCAACAATCTCTCCTTTGTCCTCGGTTTCAACTTTTATCAACAAACCATCTTCATTATATGTAAAAACCCTATTTGCCCAATAATCACCGTCGGGTCCCCAGTAATCAATCTTATTGATTTGGTCATTACTATTATAATTATAGACTACTTTACGATCTAATTGAAGTAGGTCGTTGTAGTGATCATATTCAAGGATGAATGCCAGTTTCCCATTTTCATAGAAAAAGGTATCTATATCCATCACGATGTTTTCTGCATCCCAATACCCTCGAGTTGCAATTTTATCATTCGCATATGTAATCCTGATTTGTCCCCAGTCTTCTCCGTTGTCCCCAGTCATCCAAATGGTAATTAATCGATCTTGGTTATCATAAAAAAAAGCCTCAGTATTTCCAGAAGAAAAATATAAATCACTTGGAAAGGTAGTATATTTTATAATCTTATCACCATCCATGGAAAATTCACAGCAAGGAATTTTTAAAATTTCCTCTTCATCATCATATTGCCAATTCAGAGATATTTTATTGTCAATATAATTGATTACAGTGTACTCAGCATCCATCCATTCATCTTGGAATAACACATTTCGATTAACTCTAACCAATTTTTTGTCTTCATAAATAAATTTCAGACTATCTGATGCGAAAGTATTATTATCATTATGGGTAACCAAAGACTTAATTCTGTAACTCTTCCCAATGGGTTGTTCATCCACTGGCTGTTCTTCCTCCGGTTGTTCTATTATTTTATCCGGATCATCAGATTTATCACAAGCAACAAACGCAAAGAATAAAAGGGCAATGGAAAGCTTTGTAAAGATGTTTTTCATAGGTTTATATTTTTATTGTTATGTACAATCATTTAAATACTTATTAGTAAAATATTCCAATTGAATGCAATTTAGCTTGATAATTTTCTTATAATGGGTGTTTATTTTGCATAACCTACCCGATGTACCAATTTGTGGTAAAATAAATATAAAAGCAGAAAGGGAGGTTTTACGTTTAAATTTTTACACCTCCACAGTTTGAAGAGCCTATTATTCATATTAATAGTCTTAAATAATAATCGATGTTAAGTTTTTGTGGAAAAAATATTACATTTCATTTCTGAAAGTAATCTACCGTATTAGTGAAGAGCACAGCTAATATATGAGCATTACCTATCCACAATAATCAACCTGATCATAATAAACAGCATCATGGCAATCACTCCGCCACCAATAAAAACAGCCTCTATATCACCAATACCATATAAAGTTCCCATAATGAGAGGCCCTAACGTTTGGCCGGTACGTAAAGCCATGCCATTGGTCGACATAAATCCTGCACGATTGGCAGGTGGGGCATGATTGGAAATCAATGTCAGGAGATTGGGCAGATTGGCTCCTTGTGCGAATCCAAAGATGATAATGGGGATTACCAGAATAGTGAGTTGACTGACAAAAGGGATGGTAAAACAAGCTACAGCATATAAAGTGTATGCCATAAGCAGCATTTTTTTGGACGTAAATCGGGATTGTAAATATCCCAGATTGGATGAAGTAAATGCCGATCCCACAGATACCAAAGACATCAACAGTCCAATGGTAAGCGGGGAAGAGTTAAACTTTTGTTTCATCAAAAAGGGGAAGTAAGTGATCATGGCACCATACAGGATGATAAAACTCAAAATAGAAGCACAAAATAAAGCCAGAGGTTCTTTTTTTCTTATATTTTTTAATGTCTCTGAAAGGTAGGTTGAAAACCGCACGTCAATAGAGGGCTTTTCCAGTTTGAGGGTAAACAATACGACCATACTTACCGGGATTGCCATAAAAGCCAGCACAAATGGCCAGTTCCAACCTATTTGCGCCAGAAATCCACCTAAAAAAGGATAAAGGGCAGTTCCAAGACTTAAGATACTTGCATTATAACCCATGGCAATCCCCCTGGATTTCCCATGATAAAGATCACCAATGATGGTCACATTTAAAGATCCCAAAGAAGCCGCCCCTATTCCCTGTAAAAATCTGAGCCCAAGCAACCAAACAAAACTGGTGGTAAAAGCACAAAGTCCCCCTGCAATACCAAAGAGGATTAATGATGGCACTAATACTACTTTCCTGCCAAATCGGTCAGCTAAAATTCCCATGATAGGTGTGAGTATAATTCCAGGTAGGGTAAAGATCATGATCAGATAACCTACCTGTATTTTGGTAACCTGGAAATGTTGTTGGATTTCGGGTAGGGCAGGAGAGAGACTAGCCACACCCATGATGGCCGTCAACGTGATGCTATATATGATCCTTAGGTTTTTTTCTAAAAAATACGGTTTTTTGATTTCTTTCAACTCCTCCATAATTTGCCTTCACCAAACTACAATATTTTCATATTATAAAGCAAATGGGAGAGAAAATGATATTTTACAGCGGGTAATACTATCCCAAAATTATAAAAAAGATTCTACCACTAATAATATGAATGCACTTATTAAGATTGTTGAAATTCAGATAAAATATTAGAAAAAGTCCGCCAAAAATTAGAACTATTAACCACCGTAGAAGAATGGGCGGACACCATGCGCGAAGGGCTGAAAAAACGGTGAGGTGAGCGTGAGCACGAGGGGGGAAACGTCGTTTTTTCTTGATTTTTTGTTTGACTTTTTGATCAAGCAAAAAGTCAAAGCCTGTCCGGCTTGAGGACATAAGGATTTACACCAAATTCAACATTGATATCTGCACTTGAGTGTTTATTAATTCGGAGTAAAACAAAAAAATAACTCAATTCAATAAACATTCCTCCTACACTTAATGTTATTACACTCATTTTATAGTATTTGTACTTTTAAGCATATTAATATGGTTAATCCGATAGTGGCACCTGCAGACTCCAAGGAAGAGTCTTTAGTAGCGTCTACAGCTAAATCAAATATTTTGTGGACTGGAGGATGGGATTCAACATTTCGGTTATTGCATACCCTCATTGTTCAGAAAAAATATGTTCAACCTTACTATGTGGTTGATGTCGGTAGAAAATCTTTGACGAAAGAACTGGATGCCATGAAATCCATCAAAAAAAAGTTGAGGGATGTTTATCCGGAAGCATCTGATCGGCTTATGGAAACCATCTATACCAATAAAGACGATTTGGTGATTTCTGAAAATGAAAAGTATTACTACAAAAGATTCAGGGACCAATACCCTATTGGTTCTCAATATCTCTGGCTGTCTGCATTTTCGAAAAAGTACAGTTTAGGGGATCTTGAACTGTCAATTGATGAAGCTGATTATCGAAACACCTGGATGGAACAACTGATGCCTTATATGGTGACTGACGGAGACAGGTTTATGTTGCAGCTTAAGCCTGGGTTTGATGAGAAACTTACCCTGTTTACCAATTTCAGGTTCCCATTATTGACAACAGATAAGTACAAGATGGAGCAGATCGCCCGTGAACATGGTTTTTATGAAATCCTGACATTTTCATGGTTTTGTCACTACCCGTTTTTTGGTCGTCCCTGTGGCAATTGCCGCCCCTGTAAACTGGCGATGGAGGGAAAACACCAACATCAGCATGAAATGCCTCATCCCTTGTTAAGGTTTCTGATCAAAGTGGCACGGATGATGAAAGTGCAGTTGATGAAAGTATTTAAGAAATAGCATTTCAGGATTTAGTGAGATTTGAAAATTCTACTGGGTTGTATAAACGTCCCTGGTTCGTATCCTCACCTTAGCCGTCAACCTAAGATATAAATTGCTATAAATTGTTCTTTTCGTTTTGTCACAATTTTTGCGAAAGAGCAAAAATATGTGCCAAACTTATATAATTTCCATTTATTCCACGGGTTACACCCGTGGTTATTAACATTTGACCCTTTCAGGTTTTTCATTGGGTATTCTTAGGAATTAACTACCTAAGTGTCAATGCTTAGGTTGACGGCTATGGTGTCCTCACGAAACAGCAAACAGATAATCCTTACAAAGCCGAAATCTTTTTCTTTGCTGCCAAATGCAGTCGATGTTCTCCTTTTTGGCCTTATTGTTGGTAGGTGTGAACAGATTAGATTTCCCTTATAATACAGGCTTATCTAAAAGAAATAGCAGACTAAAGGGCAACAGCAAACATTATTCGTTAAGGTGTGTTATTTTTGTATCATTTGATTTACTAAATACGCATTATGAAAAATTCAACCAATATAATCATTACGATTCTGGTCACTGCAGGCTTGGGAATTCTTGCAGGTTTACTGATAGCTCCGGAAAGTGGCAGGAGAACCAGAAAAAAACTATTGAAAAGTGCCAGAAAGTTTAATGACAGCATTCATGATTTAGCATATAATAGTGGTGAAACCTATAAGGATATGAAGGAGTCTTTGATAGATTTTACTGATGCCGCAGGGCACAAATTTGAAATGTTGTTAAAGAAGAGGTGAAGTTTATCAAAAAATGAGATCTTCTTTCTCACCTAGATAGGCTGGCTCTTTTTCCAATAAATAAAGGTCAATGATGGCTTTCGGACGGGCTAAAAATTCCCTTCCCACTACACGAAGATCTTTTTTAAAGGTGATGCCGGGCGCGGCCAATGCAATGGCGTCGATATCGTAGTATCGACTGATAAATATGGCCCTGTAGCTATGAAACTGCTGGGTAACAATGATGAATTTATGCTGTCCGAATATTTTCTGCCCTCTAACCACTGAATCCAGGGTACGCAATCCGGCAAAGTCTAATGTAATGGCTGAATCAGGCACACCCAATTTTACCAATGCATTTTTCATATCCTTAGGTTCGTTATAATAAATTGTTCGATTGTCCCCACTTACGATTATGTGCTTCACCTTTCCTCTTTTAAACAATTGAGCAGCTGTGGCTATCCGGTTGTGAAAATATGGATTGGCTTTACCTGTAGTGAGGCTTTTAC
>JAEWLI010000065.1 GCA_023393375.1 Bacteroidota bacterium | reverse complement strand
GGAAAACCGGTATTCGATGTATTTCCCAACTTTTTTGATAGCGAGGCAGACATCATAAAAAGAGCACAAAATGGGGAAAAAATACATCTGGAAGACTTGCCTTCCAAATCACAGACCGGACATTATGATTTTGACATTGTACCTTTAAAAGATAATATAGGTCGGATTATTGGAAGCCTGTCTTTCACCCGGGATGTAACAGAAAGAAAGAAAAACATTGATTTGATCAATCAAGCAAATGAAGAATTACGGAAAAAGCAAAAAGAGCTGAATGCTGTTAATCATCAATTGAAGGAGCAGGTCAAAATTCTAAAAAATACTCAAAATAACCTTGAGCTTAACCACAGGTTTATCAACAGTATTGTACAAAACACACCTGATTTTATTACAGTATATCATCTGAAAGAAAAAAGTTATATTTTCGCCAACAGATGGATGGAAGAATA
Organism: Bacteroidota bacterium; assembly: GCA_023393375.1. GTDB lineage: Bacteria > Bacteroidota > Bacteroidia > Cytophagales > Cyclobacteriaceae > JAEWLI01. The sequence goes on along the minus strand of JAEWLI010000065.1, from coordinate 4,923 downwards.
TTTAGGTTACGATACAGGGTCGGTCAACAACAACAGATTCCAATTTTTATTAAGTATTGTTCATCCTGAGGATTCAGACAGGTTTAAAAGCTTTTTCCGTAATTTCGAATCCTATTCACGAAAAGAGAATAAACTAGAATATCGAATCAAAACTGTAGATGGTAAATACAGGTGGATTCGATCTACCTATTCAGTTTTGGCTGATACCGATCAGGGTGAACCAACTAAAATAGTTGGAATTTCGCGCGACATCACAGGAGAAAAAGAATCGAGACATAAACTGGAAGAAGCACTGGATTATTACCTGAATATTCTTGATGATTTCCCTGCCCTCATCTGGCGATCGGATATTACAGGGATGTGCAATTATTTTAATCAAACCTGGCTGCTATATACGGGAAGAACCCTGGATCAGGAAAACGGAAATGGATGGATTGAGGGAGTGCATCCTGATGATGTAAAAAGATGCATGGCTGTTTATAGCGAAAATTTCAAAAAACAACAACCATTTGAAATGGAATACCGGCTCCGCAGACATGATGGAGAATACAGGTGGTTATTGGACATTGGCAAGCCTTTAGTAGGTTTGGATAATGAATTTAAAGGGTTTCTCGGTACATGTTTTGATATTCAGGACAGGAAAGACTTTGAAATCAGCATACAAGAAAAGAATATGGAACTGGCTGCGGCTCTGGAAGAATTACAAAGTACTGAAGAGCAGCTTGTATCAGCCAATGAGCTACTGGAACAAAAGGTAGAAGAAAGAACCAAGGAACTGGCAGCCAGTAAAGAAGAGCTCAAAAAAATCCTCGAAAACACTGTTGAGTTAAATTATGAGTTGTCGAAAAGGGAAAACTTTCTTGCCAGTATTCTTGAACAAACCCCTGTACCAACTTGGGTAACTGACGCCAGGGGAAATTTGATACAAGTCAATCAGGCATACACCGACCTTTTAGGAGAGGTAAACAAATCTGGTAAATTTAATTTGTTGCACGATGAATTTTTTATATCACAACCCTATTTTCCAGAGATTAAAGCTGTCTATAATAACGGTAATATTGCCAGGTTCAGTTTGTGTTATCATTCTGGTTTAAATCAATTTACTGAAGATTCCCCCCATGGTATACACTTAAATGTGACCATTTTTCCAATTAAAAACAATGATGGCGAAGTGATCAATGTAGTAGGAAAAGCGGAGGATATTACAGAACGAATAAGGGCCGAAAAAGCCCTAAAAACCAGTGAAGAGGAATTGAGGCTGATCACTGAATCATTGCCCGTACTTATTTCATACGTGGATAAAGAACTCTGCTATCGGTTTGTAAATAAAGCTTATACTGATTGGTTTAAAAAAGATAAAGAAGAGATCATTGGCAAAAAGATAGTGGATCTGATAGGGGCACATAATTACAATCGTATTGAACCGTACATTGCTGAGGTATTAAAAGGGCGCACATTAAAAGTAGAAAACTCTTTACAGCTTGATCGCCAAACAAAAAAAGACGTTTTGATTACTTATATTCCATATCACAAAAATGGCTCACCAGATGGTTTTTATGCCATGATCAGCGATGTTTCGCCACTGAAGATGGCACAAAAGGAACTGATGACTAAAAACCAGGAGCTCCTCAGGATCAATGCCGACCTGGATAATTTTATTTACACCGCTTCTCACGACCTGAAATCCCCCATTGTAAACCTGGAAGGCTTAATTCACGCCATAGAACGAACCCTTTCAGCCAAAATGGAACCACGGGAAATGACTTTGTTCAATATGATGAATACATCGATTGGCAAATTAAAAAACACCATCAATTATTTAAGCGATGTAACTAAAATTGCCAAAAATTTTGAGAAAAATATACAACACCTCAATATACCGGAAATCGTAGCTGATGTAAAAGAGGATATTGACCATTTGATCAAGGAATCGAATGCCACGATCATTGAAAATTATGAAGTGAAAGAAATTGATTTCTCCAAAGGAAATTTAAAGAGTGTTTTATATAACCTCATTTCCAATGCGTTGAAATTCAGGTCTCCGGATAAAAAAGCAGTAGTAAACATTATCACTCGCATTGAGAATGAGCACCTTTTGATCTGTGTGGAAGACAATGGCCTGGGGCTTTCATTGAAGGAGCAAAGTAAACTTTTTACCATGTTTAAGAGAATACACCGTCACGTAGAAGGCTCTGGGATAGGATTGTACATCATCAAGAGAATAATTGATAATGTAAATGGCCGGATAGAAGTAGAAAGTGAAGAAAATATAGGAAGTAAATTTAAAGTATATATACCTTTGACACATGAAAAATCCATTGCACATACTCTTGGTAGATGATGATGAAATTGCCAATCATCTACATAAATTATTAATTGAAGATCTTAAAATAGCTGATCAAATCGATGTTGCCTCTGATGGAGAGGAAGCTTTTGAACTGATCAGGAGAAAATATGATCTGACAGATAATAACCGGGATATTCTGATCCTAATGGATATCAATATGCCGGGAATGGATGCTTTTGAATTTTTGGAAGTATTTAAAAGCCACTATTCCAAGTCATTTACAAACCTCCACATTGCCCTGCTCAGTAGTTCATTGAACTGGAAAGATCAGGAAAAAGCCAAAAAATTTGACATTGATGAATATTTAAGTAAGCCGCTTACGCAGGAAAAATTACACGCATTGATCGAAATGATCAACAAAAAAAATCAGTATTCGAAATACCCATAATCATTGTTTCTTTGAAAACAGGTAATCTTTCATATCTGATAAAGGGTAAATTTGAATTAAGGAATTTATTTTTCGCTAAATTTCGCGAGGGAGTTCTACAACGAATTCACTTCCAGCACCTTCTTTGCTGTTTACCCACACCTTGCCATTATGATGGATCACTATACTTCTAACAATACTCAAACCCAATCCTGTTGATTTTTCTCCGTTGGTTCCTGGCCTGCGGGCGTTTGAAAACCGATCGAAAATGTATGGTAACTTATCCTGAGAAATACCTATCCCGTGATCTTTCACCCTGATTGTTACCTGGTCAGCATCAATTTCTGATGAAACTTCGATAAGGCCGTTGGTTCGTGAAAATTTAATGGCATTTGAAATCAAGTTATCCAAAACCCTTGAAATTTTTTCAGGAAGTATCATGGCATCTGCTTCATCGGAAAGATTGGTATTGATGCTGATATTCTTTTCTTCTGCCTGTCTAAGATAATTTACAAGTGTAGATCTAATCAACTGATTAATGTCCATTTTTGATTTTCGGAGATACTGGCTATTTTCACTCATTTCCGAAATCTCAATTAAATCCTGAATGATGTTGGAAGCCATGCTACAGGCATTTTCCATATACCCTATAAATTCATGATTAGCATTATCAGGGTTGAGCTTAAGTAAATTAAGAATACCGTTGATTCGGTTGATAGGCGATTTGAGGTCATGAGCCACCATTGCCAATATTTCATCTTTGATCTTGTTCATTTTGACCAGATCGTGCACATGGGATTCATCTACTTTTTTATCAGAAGTTACCTGTATTGTTCCTTTCAGTTTTATAGGCATCAGAAGGTCATTGAAAACAGGTTGAATCCTGCCTTCCATCATTTGCCAGCTATTTTCGGCCGTTTTACATTTGGCTTCAAAAACCTGAACCTGCTTGAGTTTAATGGAATTTTCAAACTGATCAACTACAAATTCAAAATAATCAGGATGTATAATATTTTTCAAATCCTGAAAATCGAGTGGATGATCTTGCACTAAACCAAATATTTTTGCGAAGTTATTGGAAACAGATAATGAACGGTGTGTCAAGTCAATTTCAAGACTTCCTATCTGCGCTATTTCCTCTATACTGTCTAACCGGTCATTCATTAATTTTACCATGGCGAATCATGTTATGGTTCTTGGCATTATAACGGCAAAAACGAAGCTAGAAACATTGGGTTTTTGAGTATAACCCCATATTTACTTGCATTTGCATTATTATCCAAGAAGTATTGTTGTTTATACATATTTTACCTTGATATTTTGATTAATCGTAAGTATAAATATAGTATTTCTAATATTCATGGCTCCTGTTATGCATTAATTGTCATTCATATAGGATATATGCAATAATAAATAATGAAAGGCTTCCACGAATATTGGTAATAATTATTTAGTAATTCACCACTTAGATTGATAACATTACACCATATTAATGAAATGTGTATATAAACATGGGTTACTTCTTTTTATATGGCTTTCTCTAATTTGTCGGATGGCTGGCAAATTTTTATAATTGGCGTAACCAGAACAAATTTTGCATATTTGCCCTTTTGCAGAGATAAAGGGTAAATACCGTGATAAAAAATATAATTTTTGACCTTGGGGGGGTGATTATTGATTTGCACCCTGAAAAAACTATAACCGAATTTTCCAGAATTTGTGGAATATCGTTACAGGAGCTACAAAATATTTTATTGAATAACAGACAAATATTCATAGACTATGAAACTGGAAGAATCAACAGCAGGGATTTTAGGGAAAGTGTGCTCAGGATACTGAATCATGACATTCCGGAGCATGATTTTGCATGTGCCTGGAACAGCATTATTTTTGATGTTCCCGAGGAAAGAATAAGGATGTTGGAACAGTTGAAGAAAAAATACCGGCTATTTTTGTTTTCAAATATAAATGAGCTTCATGCCCAACGTGTGGAGGAAGTTTTGGCAGCATCAACTGTCGCATCCGGATTGCTGGGCTACTTTGAAAAAGTCTATTATTCTCATTTGGTTAACAAAAGGAAACCTGATGAAGAAGCTTTTTGGCTTGTGCTACGTGAAAATAATTTGGTACCAGAGGAGACCTTATTTATTGATGATATGGCTGAAAATACAAAAGCTGCCAAAAAAACAGGGATACAAGTGCTCAATGT
>JAEWLI010000059.1 GCA_023393375.1 Bacteroidota bacterium | reverse complement strand
GATTGTAGTCGAACGAAGCACAGTAACTGACCTCTTCACCGGGATGAAGATATTGCTTGGTATATATTTGTTCAGGATGGTGCGGATGAATGATAAATTCTCCGATCATCAATTTTGTTCCGATTTTTATCGGTGCTCCCGCTACAACAATTATTTTCCTGTCCACTGACAATTGCCTGAGCGGATCCAGCTTCGGGTCATCTACTTCAAAGATAAGTGAATCGAGATTTTCTCTTTCGTATCCTGAAATGGAAAGTTCCGGGAACACGATAAAACCAGCCCCCTTATCGGCCGCTTTTTTTATCCAGTTACAATGATCTTGAAGGTTCCATTTTATATCTCTCCGTTTAGGACGAGTTTGAGCTGCAGCTAATGTCATTTATATTTTTTTACGATGTTAATACAATTTTATTATCCAGCAAAGGCCATAATTCACTTTTTTAGCAAAGTAATTCGTTGAAAAATATTCATCATCTTTATCATTTAAAATTAAATGTTCGCTTTTCTTTTCTCTATTACTCTGCCTACCTTTGCACCGTTTTTTGGTGATTATATGGAATCTTTAGTAAAACAGCGGGTTGGGTTAAGCGCGTATTTTTTTATTTCCGGACTATGCTTCTCAAGTTGGGCATCACGGATACCGAGTATTCAGGAACAATTTAATCTGAACGAAGCACAATTGGGATCCATTTTATTCACAATGCCTATCAGTTCTTTGATAGGCCTGCCTATTTCTGGATGGCTGGTACAGAAATTTGATAGTCGTTTGCCTTTGTTTTGGGGGTTTATCTTTCATTGCCTTTTTTTAATAACAATAGGCATGTCAAACACCGTATTCATGTTTACAATTGCAATCTTCCTTTTTGCTTTGTCTAACAGGATCACCAATATTTCTATGAACACCCAGGCCATTAATCTTCAAAATATATATCCTAAAAAGATCAATGGTTCCTTTCATGGATTATGGAGTTTGGGTGGTATTTCAGGTGTGGCCATCACCACACTAATGATCGCGCTAAAGATTTCCATGGAATTGCATTTCATGATCATTGCAATTTTGGTATTTGTAATAACACTCCTCACATTCCCTCATTTGATGAAAAAAGACAAGGTGCAGAATCCGGGAGGGGTTTCACTAACAAAACCTGATCCGAGGATCCTGAACCTGGGCTTACTGATATTTCTTGCAGCATTGTGTGAAGGAAGCATGTTTGATTGGAGTGGTATATTTTTTAAGGATGTAGTTAAAGTGGAAATATTTACTGCAGGATATCTTGTATTTATGGGTAGTATGGCTTTGTCCAGATTTGTATCAGATAGATTAATTCATGTGCTGGGCATGAAAAAAGTATTCATTCTCAGTTCTGTTCTGGTTTTCTTGGGGTTAGTGCTAGCGGTTACTTTTCCTTTTTTTTGGACAGCACTGATTGGCTTTATGATAGTAGGAGTAGGTACAGCAGCAGTAGTGCCGATGGTGTTTACATTGGCGGGTAACTCTAAAAAATATTCTCCTGGTATTGCTATTTCTATTATTGGTACTTTTGGGTTAGCAGGATTTATGGTCGGCCCTCCATTAATAGGACATATTGCGCATGCTTTTAACCTTCGTTTTTCTTTTATTTTTGTCGCTATTATGGGGCTATTGATCCTACCTTCTTCAATCATGTTTTTTAAGAAACAAAAAAATCGTGATCAAATGGAAGAAGCACCAAATATTGGCGAACTGTAATTGTTTTGCGTCTTTCTGTCCCCGGATATTACATGTTATGCATGTCCAATAGGATAATTGCTCAATTTTGAATATTATTGGAACAAGATATCAGATTTCTTCAATATATAGAGCAATGTACAATTTCTTCACTACAACGAGAAAAGGAATGCTGACTTTTGGAGCTTCCATTTTCATCATTTTTCAAACCTCTGCTCAAAATGTATATATTACCCGCTCAGAGGGTGACACTACCTTTCTAGTTAAAGACCATTATATCTTTGATCCTAATGCACATAGTCAGGCCGTTAATTCAATTGAGAGCAATAGTGACATCCGAATTATCGTAGAATTTACCGATAATCCGGTGGCTTCAGATCCTTTAATAGGAACTCGTGCCCGTCAAATAGTGCAATCTGCTAAAACACAACACCTGAAGCATATAACCCGCCTTTCCAATGATATAAAAAATTTAATGGTAACTACTGGGAAACAAAATGGTCTACTTGGAAATTCATCAGATCCCCAAGTACAAAAATCCTTCTACAAGGTATTCAATGGAACTAGTCTTTCCGTACCAAAACAGCTTTTACCGGAGCTTGAAAAACTACCATATATCAAAAAAGTGCACCTTGACCAACAGGTAAAGATCAGCATAAATCAAAGTCCCCAATTAATAAATGCCCCTGCCGTGTGGACGGATCTGGGAATTTATGGTGAAGGAATCAGGATAGGTGTAATCGATACTGGTATTGATTATATGCACACTGATTTAGGTGGTGGATTCGGACCGGGTTTTAAAGTAGCAGGTGGATATGATTTTGCCAACAATGATGATGATCCTATTGATGATCATTATCACGGCACTCATGTTGCAGGTATCATAGCAGCCGACGGGCAATTAAAAGGGGTAGCACCCAAAGCCACACTTTTTGCCTTGAAAGCATTGGATCAAGGAGGAAATGGTTGGGATTCTGATATTATTGCAGCAATCGAATGGACAATTGATCCAAATGATGACGGGGATTTTTCTGATAGAATGCATGTTGTAAACATGAGTTTAGGTGGCCCCGGACATGAATTTAGCCCTATGTCCCTTGCCGTAGATCAGGCAGTGAGCATGGGTGTGGTGTTTTGTGTTGCAGCCGGGAATGATGGTAAATACTATACAATAGGAAGTCCCGGGGCAGCAAAAACCGCTATTACAGTAGGGTCCTCCACAAAAACTGGTCTGCTTTCAGATTTTAGTTCCAGGGGGCCTACAACAAATCATCATACAAAGCCTGATGTATTGGCACCAGGGAGTAGTATATATTCTACAATTCTTCAGAATGGATATGGTTACCTGGATGGCACATCAATGGCATGTCCACATGTAGCGGGTGCTGTAGCATTGATCCTGAATAAACATCCTCAATGGGACGTACGTCAGGTTAAAACCGCCCTGATGTCGTCAGCCAACCCGGTAAATGGGATGAACCTGTGGGAACAAGGTCATGGGATAATCGACGTGTTTAAAGCCATAAATAGCAACACAATGATTCATCCGGCCAATATTAGCTACGGAAATATAATAAACAACCAGTTGATTCAGCAGTTTACTGATACTATCCGAGTTTATAACCATTCTTTAACAGCGAAAACGTATTTGTTTAGTGTACCCGGAACTTTGCCAGCAGGATATTCATATACATTCAACAAAAACAGTTTGCAGATACAAGCAGGTGGCAATGATTTTGTCATTTTTTCTTCCACTTTCAATCCCAACAGTATCATTAGCCAACCCGAAACCATTCCCTATTCGGAAATAAGCATTTCTATTACCGATCAAGTGGATTTCCAACAACGTATCCCCGTCACTTACTTAAAAAAGAACCTGCTTACCATCAAGTTTGACATTGAACCAGATTATGTAATTATTCACAATCATTCAAAAGTAATCCACTCCAGTTCTCTGGTTAACCAAATATCAACCACCATTTCAAATGGTACTTACGACGTTATTGCATATTTTAACAATTTCAGGAAATTGGTAATTCGGGAAAATATCATCATAGAAGACAATGACTTAATGGTTAATATTAAATCCACAGATGCGGTTCATAAAGCAAGTTTCTCAACAAAAGGTCAGAATAATGAATCGGTACCTTTCATCAATTTGGTGGAAAATATCAGCTACAATGATATAGGGTTTTTGTTAGGTTTGGGGTACGCTCCGGAAACAGTTGTTTCAAGAATGGATAAATTTTACTCTGATATTAGCGACAAGTATATCCTCCATTTAAGCTTGGTATCTACGCCTTGTATGAACGAACACAATGCTTTATATCTTTACCCTGTGTCATTGGAATCAGGTATATATCAATCATTTTCTCATCAGAACAAGGCTGAAGATGTAAAAAAAGTGGTATATGAATTTAATCACCCACCGTTAGGGGAGGATCTATTGAACATACCTACCTTCAATCATTATAATTTTAGTATAGGCATAATTCCATTAGATTGTGGAAAGGACGCTTATAAACTCGAATATCCTTATAAATTAGAACAATATTATGTTCCTTCTCCTGGAGGTGATTTTTCATTGAACTATTTGAAAAATCAGTTTTATAAAGTGGATAAAGATAATCAGGAAACTGATTTATTCTATCTTTTGGGAAACCTATACCTATCGACAGAATGGACTGCATTGGATGAATCAGGAGCCTATTTGGTTTCCAATAATTTCAAACAACCGGTAAACGATCCCGTAACATTAGGTAGTACACCTCTGCATGTTAATCAATTAATATCAAAAACAGGTAACCTGATCAATTGGCCACAATCCGGCCCTTATTTTATCAATAATTCTTTTGATTTTTCTGTAGAACCAGTAACCATC
>JAEWLI010000083.1 GCA_023393375.1 Bacteroidota bacterium | reverse complement strand
GCTTTTTACCTTGAGTTAGCTCTTGTGCACCAAAAAGGGAATTATTAGAGTTATATGCAAAACCATAATCAATTATTTCATATGCCCCGTATTCTTTAATAGATCCTTTGGCAGTGATCGAATATCCTGATGCTGCCCTGGCTTCTGTAGTTTCAATGCGGGGATTGATTTCTTCCTCTTCGCCACATGATACGAAAATGAGCGGTACCATGCATAATAACATATATAGCAGTATTCTCATAGTTATTTTAGAATATAAAGCCCAACCTGATACCATTTAATAATTTTGCTCCGAATGCCATTTCTTTTGAATCTGTTTCCGGCCTAAGGTTATCGTTATCGTTTTCCGGTGTTATCGTCACTTCAATATCTTTATGTTTTAAAGAAGAATACCCAAAAGCCATCTCATACCCAAAATAGAAATTTTTTGCAATATAGAAATCAAAGCCTGCCAACAGATTTAATCCAAATTGACTAAATCCTCTCTCAGAATAATTATTCACTAGTACAGGATCTCCCCACGGATCAATGATTTGGTGATACCCGAACCACGCACCTTTAATTTCTCTTTCTATATTTTGCGAATTAACGCTTGCTTTGTCTTTTTGTGAAGCAGATTTATCAGCATAAAAAACCTCGGCCCCAATGTATGGTGAAAGACGGTTAGTTCCGGTAAAATGCTTCTCAAAACCAACATTAATTCCAATCAGCCCAGATTTCTGAGTCATCTCACTGTTGTATGGTGATGTCCCGTAAACCATTTCTTCATCATTAGAATTTTTCTTAAAATCAGTATTGATAGCCAACCGGAGTGCATATTGGTTGGATAGAAAATACCTGAACTTGATTTGGTTAATTGCATTGTTAAAAGACAGTTCCCCTTCAAAAGGGTTGACATTTAACTCGGTAGAGAACTTACCTTGCACTGCTTTTAATGAATCCTGCGCATAGAGGAAGTTGACGCTCAGCAGCATGAACATCATAATAAATAATGATTTTCTCATAGTTAGTGTGTTGTGTTGACTTTAATTAAGTAGTAATATTTGATGTAAATATATGAAAAAATTCATTATCTCAAATCTTAGCAATATTAATTTAATATATAATTTGAGGTGCTTAATCGTATGCAACTACAATTAAGCAACCAAAGAGAAAAATAGCAAAGAAAGAAGTTGACAAATCAATTCGTAATTTTGCAAGTTTTGTAATTTTACTCATGACGTGAAAGGTGTAGCAACTTGCATAAATGAGAAAAAAAACTCAAACAGTTTCACCATCATCCTCTTGATAGTAAAACGGTAGCAATTATAGCGATGGGAAGTTCATTATGAAAAATCAACGGTCACCAGCAGCTTTGGGGCTAGAAAATGTATGGCGTTTGCTCTTGCAGTATTCCATACCTTCTGTAATCGCTATGACTGCCTCATCACTGTATAATATTACTGATAGTATATTTATTGGACACGGTGTGGGAGCCCTTGCTATTTCAGGTCTTGCCATCACATTTCCGTTGATGAACCTTGCAGCTGCATTTGGTACTTTGGTAGGACTGGGAGCGGCCAACCTAATGTCTCTCCGGTTGGGTCAGAAAGACTATACTGCCGCCAATCATATTCTGGGAAATGTGATCGTGTTAAATCTGATATTTGGGATAGGTTATTCTGTGGTCGTATTAATTTTTTTAAAACCCATTCTTTACTTTTTCGGGGCCAGTATCCATACCATTTCCTATGCCTATGAATACATGGTGATCATCACGCTGGGAAATGCAATAACACACATGTACTTTGGTATTAATGCCTTGCTCCGTTCGATGGGTAACCCAACCAGGGCAATGTTTACTATCATTTATTCAGTCATTATCAATGCCATATTAACTCCATTATTGATTTATGGATTTGAGTTAGGGATACAAGGTGCCGCAATTGCTACGATCGTGTCACAAGTCATTATGATGATATGGCAATTTCGTTTTTTAACGAATAAAAATTCATTTATTCACATCAAAAAAGGAACGTTTAAGCTCAACCGGCGAATAGTGACCGCCTCCTTATCCATCGGATTAGCTCCATTTCTAATGAATGCTGCCATGAGTGCTGTAATCATTTTGATCAATCTGGGATTGACCCGGTATGGTGGTGATTTGGCTGTTGGGGCATATGGAATTATTAACCGAGTTGCATTACTTTTTTTAATGATTGTGATGGGATTGAACCAGGGAATGCAGCCCATAGCAGGATTTAACTATGGGGCTAATCAACTTGACAGGGTAAATAAGGTGCTGAAACAAACCATTATGTTGGCTACGGGAGTAGTAATGGCCGGTTTTTTGTTGGTACAATTATTTCCTAGAGCAGTAGCTTCTGTTTTTACCACCGATCAGGAACTGATTGATATCGCCATACCCGGAATTCGAATAGTCTTTGCCACTTTTCCCATCATCGGGTTCCAAATGGTTGCTTCTAATTTTTTTCAAAGTATCGGAAAAGCGGGAAAAGCTATTTTCCTGGCCTTGACACGGCAAACGCTTTTTTTAACCCCATGTCTTTTGATATTGCCCATGTTTTTTGGTGTGAAAGGTGTGTGGTACAGTATGCCTTTAGCTGATACATTATCAAGTATCGTAGCTGGTTATTTACTGATTACTGAATACCGAAAACAAAAAATAAAAGTTTAAATTAGTGTTAAAAATTAAATACGATGTCGGGTAACATGTGTATTACCATCGGAAGGCAAATTGGAAGTGGTGGTCACCTTATAGGTGAAAAACTGGCCAGGGATTTAAATTTTTGTTTTTATGACAAGGAACTGATACAGATAGCCTCTAAGGAAACCGGTATTACAAAAAAGTTTTTTGAAGAAGCCGATGAAAAAAAAGGTCCTTCCATGTTCAGCGGTGCGCTTGATTTGTTAAGTTCTTCCATCAACGATGTTTATGCCAATTATTTTTTAAGTAATGAAACATTGTTTGCCATGCAAAGTGATGTGATCAGGAAGCTTGCAATTGTTAATTCATGTGTTTTTTTGGGTAGATGTTCCGATTACGTATTAAAGGATCACCCAAACTGCCTTAATATTTTTATTTGTGCCGATAAACCCGACAGGGTGCAAAGGCTATCAGCACTCCGGCAGATCAGTGAAAAAACGGCAATCGATCTGATTGAAAAAATGGACAAAAAACGGGCTGACTATTACAATTACTACAGTAATAAAATTTGGGGAGCTGCCAAATCATACCACCTGTGCTTAAATTCTTCTGTGCTCGGCATTGAGGAAACGGCCCGGTTTATACGGGAATTTTGTATTAAAAATAATAGTTAAATTGAACCCCATTTGTAATATTTAATGGTTTTAATTTAATTTTTAAGTGTTAAATATTAAAACAAGAAGTGGGTAACAGGATCAATATTTCATTACCATTACGCTAGGTGATCATTATAGCAAGCAATCATCATTATTTTGTGTCTTTTCCATTGATATAATTAGTATGTAGTTTTTAAGAACTACTAGAAGTTATTGATCATGAATAAAATAATATTATTGCATAGTATGTTACAATATAAAATTATCTCTGTACAATTAATAAAATCAAATGATGAAAAAATTATTAATAATTCCAATTCTGGTATTGATCTCATTTACAGCGTTTTCTCAAACACATCTCTATGAAAATCCAAATTTTGATCAAATCGCTAAGAATCACAAGATCATAGCAATAGTTCCATTTAAAGCGTCTGTTACGTTAAGGCCGAAACAAATGAAGGATATGACTCCTGAGCAGATTGAAAAAATGGAAATTTCAGAAGGTGAAAGCATTCAAACGGCCATGTATTCCTGGTTTTTGAAGAGAGAAAAGAAAGGAAGACTTGCAGTGGCATTACAATCTCCGGCTTCTACCAATGCAAAGTTAAGTAGGGCAGGTATCAATGCATCCAATTATAGTTCTTATACGCCGGATGAAATAGCTCAGGTACTGGAAGTGGACGCAATCATTACCGGGACTTTTGAAACAAACAAACCTATGTCGGAAGGAGCATCTGTGGCACTGGGTGTATTGGTAGGATTTTATGGAACAACCAATAAAGCTGTGATCAATCTCTTCATATATAATGCAGAAGACGGAGCTTTACTTGTAAACTACAACAAAGGAATATCTGGTTCGATTGGAAGCTCAACAGAGGACCTGATTAATATTCTGATGAGAAAAGCATCTCGTAGGGTTTCCTATACAAAATAGATTGAAATAAAGAGGGTAAGAAAATTATCTTATCCTCTTTACTTTAAAATTATCTTTTATTGGCTTAGTTCATATCCATCTCTTTTTTCCCCAAGTTCATATAAATCCCAAACCGAAACAGTTTTAATTGAATAAAAAAGCTACCTTTATCTGATGTAAATGGCGTAGTTACATCTTTTCTATTGTAGAATGGCAACTTATACCCCACATCAGATAAGGGAAAAATACAGCAAACTAGCTACCAAATATGATATTCTGGAAGCTTTACCAGAATTTTTGGGTATTGCTCGTGTTAGAAAAAATTTATTCCGGAAAGCCCAAGGAAATATCTTGGAAGTGGCAGCAGGCACAGGTACAAATTTTTCCAATTATAATAATACTGTTTCGCTAACTGCAGTTGATATTTCTCCTGAAATGCTTTCAATAGCTCAGAAGAAAGCCCATAAATTCAAGTTAAATGCTCGTTTTGAAGTGATGGATGCACATTCACTGAATTTTCCTGATAACAGCTTCGATACAGTCACCTCCTCCTTATCTACATGTACTTTCACAGATCCGGTAAAGGTATTGAATGAAATTGCCCGTGTGTGTAAACCCAGTGGTCGAATATTTCTTTTGGAGCATGGCAGGAGCAACAAAAAATGGATCAACAAATGGTTGGATAAAAAAGAAGCCGCACATGCTGAAATAGTGGGTTGCCACTGGAACAGGGATATCAATCAAATTTTATCAAAAGCGCACCTAAAAGTACTATCTCAAAAAGATTATTTTTTTGGAATTCTGCATGCTATAGAAGCAGTACCTTTAAACACTTAGAAAGGTATTTCTGAAAGTTTTCACCGTTAACTGTTCTGAGTAAGTAACTCCACCAGTTGTTTTTTGGGAGGAACGCCCGACTGTCGCCATATCTGTTTGCCATTTTTAAATAAGATCAATGTGGGCACACCTTTGATCTGGAATTGATTGGCTAATTGGTGATTCTTGTCCACGTCAATTCTGATAATGCGTCCTCGATCGTTTATTTCAGACCTGACCTCTTCCAATACAGGCTCCAAAATTTTACATGGCCCACACCAGGTAGCATAAAAATCAATCAACACCGGTGTCGGACTATCGATCAATTGCTGAAAATTCCCCTTCATAATTTTGAATATCTATAATAATATAAACAGGAGGAATGATATTAGTTTTAAAAGTGAAAGCATTTTTCAGTCAATTAAACTTCTATTTAATTGGTTTGATTCCAACAAAGGTATAAATTCACTATGTTTAAGGGCTGACTTTAAAAAATAAAACTTGTATATATTGTATTGGTGTTTTTTCTTTGCAGTGAATGAATGGTTCATCCCTCATGATTGTTGAAAGTCAGTAGGCATTAACCCGTCTAATAAATTGATCAGTTAAAATAAGGCTGTTCACACTTGCTGTTCATGTTCCTTTCAAGCTTTAAAAAAATAAATATGGAAAATACGATAGATAAAAGATCCGATGATTCAGGAACTCAAGATAAACCAGTCTCAGTTTTGATCCTATGTAAAAACAATACTGAAAAGATAGAGGAATCAATAAGAAGCCTGGGTTTTATTCCTGAAACATTTGCCATTGATCCCGCGGACGAAGAAAATATGTTTACCAAACCAGTGATTGCTAAGGCAGTGAAGTATGCAAAGGAACATGAATATCATCTGGTGTTCACAGTCGATCCTGATAGCAATAGGTTCACTGTGGCTGTTCGCATTGAACCCGAAGGCAAATTTAGGATATTGAATGTACACCAACTGGCAGTATTGGTTACTGATTTACTGATCAAGTCTTTTAGTGAAAATACCGGAGTAATTTTGAAATCATTTCGTATCACTGAAATGTTGAATAAAATTGCCAGTAAAAATTCGATAAAATGTATTGATTATCATCAGGGTCAACTTTCTGAGGCAATCATAAACCTTGAAAAAGAAAATAAAAAGGTCCTATTGATGGTAGATGAAAACCTGGAATTCAATACCTACGAAGAAGATTCTTTGTATAAGATCATAAGTTTATTGGTCGAAAGAGAGGCCATGTTGAGAAGGTCTAATAAAACACTTTTTGATGATCTGATCAGACTATTTGTAGAGAATGGATTTTATAAGGAAAAAGTGCTGGCGATTAATTTGCAACAAAAAACCCAATCCAAACATTATAATAAAATTCTTGATTTGATGCGTAAAGGTGCTCCCGATACCTTATTGAGTGGTGAGGTTAAATCGGTAACTGACTATAAAAAGGGGACATCCAAAAATTTTCTATCGGGGAAAGTGACTAAAATATCCAGCCCTCCCCTAAATGCTGTCAATGTGATATTATCTGATGGCAGTTCAATAGGTATGGAACTGGGTGAGGAAAAAATGACCTATCACATCAGTGTGCGAAGTAAGATCCATTCCAAAGATCAATTTGAAGAAGTGAACAAGAGCAGTAAAAAAAGGGTGCTTAAACTTATAGAAAGTTTAAACAGGCTCAGTTGATGATAAAAGGGAGTTCAAGATAGGCCATATAGTAACAACCTTTTCCAAAGTATTAATACTTAACTTTAGAAAAGGTTGTTAATTCCAACGGTAATTTTGCTTAATCGGGCAATTAAACCGACCTATTAGTTTAATCTTCTACTCCCAGCCACCACCTAGTGCCCTGTACAATTCCACCGTACCATTCAACCGGTTGAAGCGGGCATCGATCAAGTCAAGTTGTGCATAAAGTGCATTTTGCCTGGCAGTAAGTACTTCCAGATAATTGGCAAAACCACTGTTGAGCAAAGCTTCAGAATGTTCTACAGCGGTATCATAAGCAGCGAATTCCTGAGCTTTTATACCTACGAGTTCATCGGCTGAGGTAATGGTGTATAAAGCATCAGATACTTCCCTACTTGCAGTAATGATGGATTGCTTAAAATTGAGATAAGCAATTTCCTGCTGTGATTGGGCCACCTCGTATTGCGTTCTGATTTGTCTGGCATTCAGAATGGGTTGGGTCAGAGATCCTGCGATACTGGCAAAAATCGAATTCACACTGAACAGGTTATCCAGTTGATTGCTACTTACTCCTCCTCTTGCCGATAGGTTCAATGAAGGATAGAAGTTACTTTTTGCTACGTTCGTCAGTTCAAATGCATTGACAAGGTTATACTCAGCCGCCATTACATCTGGTCGGTTGCGCAACAATTGCGCGGGGAAACCGATTCTGATCTCTTCCATAGCAATTTCCTGATCGTTAAGGCTTCCTCGTTCAATTCCTTCAGCCTCCTTTCCAAGAAGTATGGAAAAAGCATTTTCCACGGTTTTGATCGACCTCTTTAGTTCAACCACTAAAGCCCGGGCAGAGTGTAGTTGTGCTTCGGTCTGTTGCACAGCAACTGCTGTTATAGTTCCTGCTTCCTGTAATGCATGGGTTGTTTCCAAACTACTTTCCCGGTTTATTACTGTTTCTTCCGCAATCCTTAATTGCTCATCCAACGATAATAATTGATAGTATAGTGATGCGATATTGGCAATCAGCCTGGTTTTTACCGCTTGATGGACCGCTACTGATTGCAAATAGTTTGCTTCAGTTGCACGTTTTTGGCTGCGGATTTTCCCCCAGATGTCAACTTCCCAGGATAAATTGGCCACTAATTCAAAATTATTCATACCATTGGCATCCCAAAACATATTGCGCCGTGCCTCTCCTGATGCGCTTATCAAAGGTAAATTGCCAGCCTTACCTTGTTTGTAATAAGCTTCAGCAACCATGATTTGCTGATAAGCTACATTGATATCGGTATTGTTTTCTAGTCCTTCATTGAGATACTTAATGAGAAATGAATCTGTAAACATGTCCTGCCATGAAATATCAGCCAGAGTGGTACTGTCTTCCTCCTGAACAATTGAGTCGGTTCTATATAAGGAATGATCTACTACATCAGGAGTGGCATATTTTTTTCCTACAAAACAGGATGGGATGGATAACCCCAACACACCGATTATGATGAATTTATAAAATATCTTGATTTTCATTTTCTATGCAATTAATGTTTTACAACCGGTTCAGGATCAGGTTTTCCGGAAATTTTTTCCTGCAACCATTGGAAAAGAATATATAATATCGGGATCACAAATATCCCCAGTACGGTGCCTATCAGCAAACCACCCACGGCACCTGTACCAATGGATCGATTACCCTCTGCTCCTATGCCACCGGCAAAAACCAATGGTAATAACCCTATGATGAAGGCAAATGAGGTCATCAATATCGGACGGAGCCTTACTTTTGCACCATCAATAGCGGCATCAACGATAGAAAACCCTGCCCGACGTCGTTGCATAGCAAATTCAACGATCAAAATGGCATTTTTTGCAAGCAGCCCCAAGAGCATTATAAGTGCGATTTGAAAATATATATTTATTTCCAGACCTGAAAACTTTGTAACAATATACGCTCCCATCATTCCTACAGGTAATGAAAAAAGTACTGACAATGGAATCAAATAACTTTCAAATTGTGCAGCAAGAATAAAATACACGAATATGATACTTAGAATGATGATGAAGAGTGTCTGGCTACCTGCCGAAATTTCTTCCCGTGTTAAACCTGAAAAATCAATGCTATAGTTGGCAGGTAGTGCAGTTGCTGATACTTCCTGTACTGCGGCGATGGCATCACCGGAAGAATATCCAGGAGCTGCGGAACCATTTACCGATGCTGAATTAAAGAGGTTGAACCTGGTAACTGCCTGAGGCCCGTAAACCCGCTTTAGTTGCACAAATGCTGTGATAGGTGCCATATCACCGTTTGCATTTCTTACAAATAATGAGTTTAGGTTATCTACATTTGCACGGTCTTCGGGTAAAGCCTGAACAAACACCCTGTATTGCTTTCCAAACCTGGCAAAATCGGCCGTGTACATCCCACCTATATATCCCTGAAGTGTTGAAAAAATAGTGCTGATGGAGACACCGGCTTCTTTTGCTTTAGGTACATTTAGTGTAATTTCATACTGAGGATAGTTGGTATTGAACGAACTTTGTGCAAATTGGATTTCCGGCCTGGCCATTAACTGGCGCAAGTAATCCTTTGCCACCTGATCCAATTCATTAAAACTTCCTCCCGCGCGGTCTAATACCTTCAGTTCAAAACCTGAAGAAACCCCAAAGCCCGGAATACTCGGTGGTGCAAAAAACAGTATGTTGGCATCAGGTATAGTTGCCGCTGCCTCATACATTTTAGCCATTATGGCATCGGCAGACATTGATTCATCTTCCCTGTCTTCCCATGGGTCAAGTTTCAGAAAACCCAAAGCATAATTACTACCGGCACCTGAAACAAGACTAAACCCATTTACTAGCGAACCACCTGCAACACCTGGAATTTCACTTATTTTTTCATACAATTCCCTTGAAACAGCTACTGTTCTGTCAAGGCTGGCACCCGCTGGCAGTTCAATGTCTGTAAATAACATGCCACGATCTTCATTTGGCACAAACCCGGTTGGTGTTGTGGATGAAGCCCACCATATCCCAGCTATTGAAGCCAATAAAATAGCTCCTGTGATCCATTTATTTTTGTATAAAAAACCTAAAGACCTGATATATTTTTTCGTAGTTGCATCAAATCCAGTATTGAATGAAGTGAAAAACCTTTTCAGCAATCCTTTTTTACCATGTTTTTCAGCTTTGTGTGGGGAAAGAAAGATTGCACACAATGCCGGACTCAATGTAAGTGCATTGACGGCAGAAATACCTATTGCTACGATTAAGGTTACCCCAAATTGTTCGTAAAATACACCCGTTGGTCCGGTAATAAAAGTCACTGGAATAAATACTGCACCCATTACCAACGTAATGGAAATGATTGCACCTGTAATTTCTTCCATGGCTGCATGGGTAGCTTTTCTGGCACTCTTTGCCCCGTGTTCAAGTTTCGCATGAACAGCCTCTACCACCACAATAGCATCATCTACTACTATACCAATGGCCAATACCAAGGCAAACAAGGTGAGAAGATTGATAGAATAGCCAAAAAGGTTTAAAAAGAAGAATGTTCCGATAATTGAAACCGGTACAGCAATAGCTGGAATTAAGGTGGATCTGAAATCCTGAAGAAATAAGAAAACCACTATAAATACGAGGATAAAAGCTTCGATCAAGGTAACTACTACCTTGTTGATAGAGGCATTTAAAAATTCATTGGTATCAAAGTTGACCATCACTGACAGTCCGGGAGGAAAATTCTTTTCGAGCTCACTGAGCCTTACCTGAATGTTTTCAATAATTTCCTGTGCATTTGAACCAGGGGTCTGGTATACGCCCATGCTGATGCCGGGTTTGTTATTGGTGTAGGAAATCACAGAATAACCTTCTGCATCCATTTCTACCTGTGCTACATCTTTTACCCTTAGAAACTCACCATTTCCGACCGCCCTGATAATGATGTTTTCATATTCTTCTACAGAATTATATCGGCCACCATATTTAATGATATATTCAAAAGCTTCTGCATTATTTTGGCCCAATGCTCCGGCAGCAGCTTCCAAACTTTGTTCATTGATAGCGGCAACCACATCTGTGGGTATCAGGTTGTAAGCAGCAAGTTGGTCAGGCTTTAGCCAAATGCGCATTGCATAATTCTTAGCACCGAACACATTTACATCACCTACACCATTTATACGTTTCAACTCGGGCAGTACATTGATGTTGAGGTAGTTCTGAATATAGGTAGCATCATATTCTTCATTATCCGACAATACAGTAAAAAACATGAGCGCACTAGTCTGTTGTTTTTGAGTAGTTACGCCTGCCCGAATCACTTCTCCTGGCAACAATCGAGTAGCACGTGCCACACGGTTCTGAACGTTTACTGCTGCAATATCCGGATTTATCCCCTGATCGAAAAATACTTGAATACTAGCTGATCCATTGTTGCTGGCGGTAGAAGTAATATAGGTCATCCCTTCCACCCCATTTATCTGTTCTTCTATAGGGATAATGATACTTTCCAGCACCGTTTCAGCATTTGCACCCGGATAACTGGCCGAAACCTGAATCGTTGGAGGGGCAATATCCGGATATTGGGTCACTGGAAGAGTGGTAACACCGAGGATCCCCAGGATTAAAATTATAATAGAAACAACGGTAGATAATACCGGTCTGTCAATAAATATCTTTAGCATGAATTTTCTTATTTAAAAACTACTTCTCTCACATCTGCTACTTCATCAAAATCTTTCATCCGGGGGGAAATAGGCATGTTGTTACTTAATTTGCCAACACCTTCCGCCACAATCTTATCACCCGTTTTCACACCAGAATTAATAACTATCACATCATTTATCCTATCCACGACATTGATAGAAGTTTCTACAGCAATGGTATCACCTACCACACGGTATACATACACCCTACCTTGCCGCTCAAATGTTGCTGCTTCTGGAACTACAGCTACATTTTCATAGGTTTTTGGAACAAGGATATTACCGCTGTTTCCACTGGATAAAATACGGTTGGGATTGGAAAATGCAGCCCTGAATTTCACTGTTCCTGTAGTGGGATTCACCTGACCAGTTACTGTTTCAATCTTCCCCGGTTCTTTATAAATGGAGTCATTTACTAGTCTTAATTGTACGGCGGGAAAATTATTGATTTTTTGAGACAAGTTTTCACCATCAGTTTTCTGAATGAAATCAAGATAGTCTCTTTCGTTCATGGCAAAAAAAGCATAAATCACATCCACATCAGATACTGTTGTCAATGGTGTAGGATCCGCCGGGCTTACGAGAGAACCTTCCCTGAACGAAATGGCACCCACATATCCATCGATCGGGCTTTTGATAGTGGCATAGGCAATATTGGCAGTGATGCTATTAAAGGCAGCCTCAGCTTGAGCCAGTCTTGCTTCAGCAGTTTGTAATTGAACTTCACTAATTATTTCCCTCTCGACCAAAGGCTTCAGTCGATTCACTTCAACTCTGGCTGCGTTTACGTTTGCTGATGCAGCTTCCGCATCCTGGGACAATGTCTGTGTTTCCAACCTGAAAAGTGACTGACCTTTCCTGACTTTTTCACCTTCATCTACCAATACAGCCGTAATGTACCCGGATACTTTTGCTCTTACCCCACTTGTAACCGCTCCTTCCAGACTTGCCGGGTAAGATATATATCCTGTTACCGTTTTCTCAGGAACTTCCACTACTGCCAATGAAACAGGCTGGCTTAATTGGGATCCTTGTTGATCAGGTTGACAGGAAACAATAAAGATTGCTCCAACAACCAATAAAATAGCATTTATTTTTTTCATTTATAATGTATGTTAATTTTTTGTACTTGTTTGAGTTGAGTTCAATATTTGGAATAAAGGTATTATTTTTTAGTTAAGCCTTCCCAAACCATATTTATTACATGATCTAGATCCTTTTGATCGAGTTCAGCGGATTTATACAGGTGAAGTTTTGCCATTGAAATGCAACTGCTGATCACTAGAACCAATATTATTTCAGGCTTTACATCTTTTAATGTTCCTGATTTTATACCTTCCACAATAAAATCATGGAGGGGCCGGTCTTTTATATCATCTTCCCATTTTTTGTCATTGAAGGGTGAATTGATATACTGTTCAAAAAACACGAGGATAGAGGAATGATCAATATAAAATGAATAGATACTTTGCCACATCTTAATGAATTTATCCTTAAATGAAGCTTTTTCTTCCAGGCTTTCTGCTACAACTTCAGCTATTCTTTTCCTATTATAGGCATATAATTGACAGATAAGCTGTTCTTTATTTTCAAAGTAATGATAAATTGTACCAGTGGCCACCTCTGCTTTTTGTGCGATCAGGCTCATGGGAGCACCATGAAAACCATGTGCATGAATCAGTTCCAGGGCACTTTCGAATATTTTTTTCTTTTTATCTGATATTTCTTCCATCAACAATTTGTTAGAATGAACGTTCATTCGGGTGTGCAAAAGTATCAGTCTTTTTTGAGAATAAAAATAATTATGGTAAAATTTCAATGAAAAAACAATATAGGTTTTCAAAGACTTAATTGAGTGGTACTTTTTTTTTAACTCATTTCTCGTTTTGATATGACTCAAAAAATCTCTCACCGACTCCTACAGATTATAAATGCGCTTCCTTTGTCACAGGGAATAAGGATATTGGAAATCGGATGTGGTCCGGGTGTTGCGGCAAGGGAAATTGCCAACAGAATTGACTTCGGGTTTATTTTAGCAATCGATCGTTCAGCCAAAGCAATAGAACAAGCGATGAGTAATTCACAATCGGAAATCAATAGTGGTAAATTGAAGTTCGTTCATGCCAGGATCGAAGAATTAGTTTGGCACAATACAGAAGAACCATTTGATATTGCATTTGCCATCAGGGTAGGAGCGTTAGATGGGCGACATCCTGAAATGGAACAAGCGGCATTACGAAATATTAGGAGATGCTTGAAGAAAGATGGCAAATTATTCATTGATGGCGGTAATCCATTACTGGATATATCGCACAAATTAAATTTTTAGATCAATTTCATTTTGAGTTAATAAAAAGAAAAATCCCAGAAATGGTTCCGGGACTTATCTTCAAATACGTTAAAAATATTTTATGCTAATTCAATGGCTTCAGATAATTCTCAACCACCCATTCGCCCACCTTGTCGCCCATTTCCTGACCTGCTTCACAAGCAAAACGAAAATGGATGCCAGCAACAACTCTTGAATCAGCGTTTTCATCGGCTGCTTGTTTTACATTTATAAAACTTCTTTCACCTGCATTGGATAAATTGGTTGGAGAATTCATAGTAAAAGGTGTATCATCACCTAAAATCTTTTCCATTACAGTCGCTGCAGCATTTCCCAAAGCACTATGGGTAGAAGGATAATCTTGTACTGGAGGTGTGGGCATTGCTGGTTCCCATTGAGGATCTACAATTGTGTATTCATTGTTATCTATGTCTGCCTGACGGATAGCTGTATAAGGACGCCATAAATTGTAATAGAATTTTGAATCCCAACCCGCAATATAGGCATCAGCCATTGCCATATCGACTAAAGCAAACAATCTGGCCGTTTCCAGTAAGTTCAATTTTTTATTTGACGCTAAAATGCGCGCCACACGATTCCAACCAGCTTCAGAAAATTCGTACCAGAAATTGCAATAAGCAGTTTGATCTTCGGTACGTGCGTTACTGTTCAAATTTCCTAAATCCTTCACTTCATCAAAGGCTTTAGTATACTCCTCACTATTAAGAGAAGGATATGGCTTTGATCGGAACTGGTCCTTTTTTTGCAAACCAAAAAGTTTGATATCCTCCCAAAAGGGTGCAAAGACAATATCAAAAGGTGGTACAGCTTGATAAACTCCCGGTATATTTGATGGAGGAACAGGGCTCATTGGGTTTTCATTGGCACCATCATTAGCACGGGTGTTAATAATAACCTCACCTACTGCTTTTCCCAATTGTATTCCCTTGGTTTTTGCTTCATCATCGGGGAGGGAAGATAAAGAATTTTGTAAAGCAGAATCCAGAAAATTAAGCTTATCAGGGATTTCATGCACCAATACCATATGTGCTGCACTGGCTGCTGCAGCTATCGGATTTGCTCCGTTGTCCTTGCCCATATAAGCATATGTGGCATATACCGGGAAAATTGCATTCAACGCATCATGCATGGCAATATGCACCATGGCATTTATTCTTGATGCCATTAATGAATGCTGATATTGCTCCCCTCCAAAAGCCTGATAGGCCACCTCATTCCATTCAATAATTACATCATTGGGCAAAAGGTCAAACTTTGGATCATTGTTCTGTTCTTTTGAACAGGATACAGCAAACAAACAAGTCACTACTCCTAACATTAACATCATCTTTTTCATGTCTTTCTTTAAATTTTATTTTTATAAATTAATTACATAAAGAAAGGCGTAAGTTGTAGACTCACAACGTGAGTGAAGGGGGATTGGGGTGTGGGTGTGAGTGTGGGGTTTGGGTTTTGTGTAAACTTATTTCAGGACAAGACATATTTCAGGACAAGACAGGGTGAGTTTGGGTGTGAGTTAATGGGTTATCCACTTGATATCCCTGTCGGGTTTATAGGAACAAAGAATTCCGGTTTTGATGGCATTTGAAAGATGTGCTCCGAGCAAGGGATGATACTGTTCTATCCTGGCGATGGCATTACGTATTCGCCAGGTTACCGCAGATCTTGCCTTTTCTACCGTACCTCCTGTTTCTCTTATTTTGCCCTTTAGATTGAGTGATTTAGATAAATGCGCAATGAGTTGATCATATTCCTCTTGTAATTCCTCAAGATGTTCGAAATGGCTAAACCGTTCGGCTTCTTCAATATCACTTTGTAGTTCGAGAATTTTTTTCTGGTATTGCTTGCGGGCTTTTTCATCGATAAGTTTTTCACCTTTGTCATCAAGAGTACTTCCCATTAGTTCAGCGCAATGAAAAACCTGACGAGGTCGCTCGAGCATTTTCTGAATGTCATAAAAACCCTTTACTTCCTGAGCTTGTACAGTGGATCCTTCGAAAGAAAATTTCCAAGCAGCCGACTCTTTGATAAAATAACTTTCCCCAAAATCAAGTTTAATAGGATCAGTTGTTAAAACCGGGTATTTTGTGAAGCTGCCCTTGCTTATAAATTTTAAAAAATCTTCCAAATTACTTTTATGACGGTGGGGGTTTAATTTCAGCAACCAATTTATCGCATCCTGATCAGTAAAGTCTTGACCTTTGCTAATTAACCTATTGTAAGTATCAAGAAAAGAATTCCAATAGGTCTGCATTTTATCGTACTGTTTCAGGTAATAATAAATCGCCGCACAGTAGGCATCAGTATCTGCAATCTTAGCTTTCCCAATCTGGTTATGTACAATAAAAGATGCCGCCTTTTCATAATCCCCCAATTCAAAATAAATAAAACCTCCTATTCTAAGGTGGTTGCCCCCATAATACGGATAGAACTTCAAACCCTTTTCATATAATTCCAACGCCTCTGTATCCCGATTAAGATAAACAAGATAAAGGGCTATGGGAAACAGGGTGTCAGGATCATTAGAATTCAAAGCCAAAGATCTGTTGAAATAATATAGAGCTGTGTTATATGAACCTTCATACAAAAAAACCCTTCCCAATACCATTGCAATGATATGGTTTTGTTCATCTATCTCAATAGCTTTTTGAGCCCATTCAAATGCCCCGTTTTTACTTACATCCCAACGGTCCCAAAGCTGGCATGTCCATTCATTAAAATAGGACAACGACATGCCTGTGTATGCCAGAGCATATTCAGGTTGTATTTCTATTGCATTTTCAAAATGCGCACGGGCATTGAGATCGGCCTCCACTGAGGCTTTTTTTAATTCCTCCATACCATACAGCCAATGTTCATATGCACTGAATGCTACTTTGGGACGCTGTCTTATTTTTGATAAGAGGTTAAGATTGATTTGTTGTTGAAGTACTGCCACTACACTTTTAAGCAAGTTATCCTGGATCTCATTGAGACCGGTAATGTGTCCTTCCAATCTGTTTCCCCACACCAGATGTTGGTTATCCCCATCAAAAAGCTGCACATTAATTCGAATGATCTCTTTTTCAAAACGGAAAGTACCCTGTACTAAATAGCCACTCCCCCATTTATCAGGTAATTTTTCATGACCAATTAATTTAAGTACCCTAAACTGACGGAAACAAGAAAGCTCAGTTATTAGGTCTTCACTGAAGGATCTGCAAAAAATTCCAAGGTCTTTTTGTGGTGTAAGATCTTCAAAGGGAAAGACAGCCAGTGTGATATGAGGGTTATTTTGCATACCAAGTTAAAAAATAATCATAAAGATAAGTTAAAAATAACCGAAATAGCTGAAGAAAATGATACCAAAGAAAAGTTTATAAATTTTAATGGTGTTCTCTAAGATTACGATCCGGGTCAAAGACTACCTCATATTAGTTTAACAATCATGAATCATTATTGCAGATATACTAAACCCCATGAACACCATATTAGTTGTTGGTATTGTTAGTTAACCCGAACCATTCTATGATTGCTATAAATACTTTAAAACTAATTCGCTATCCCATTGCGGTATTTCTTTTGTTGCTTGCAATTGCTACCGACGCTCAATTTTTGCCTGATACTTCCCAACAAGAATCCGAAGAAGTTAATGTTCCTGTTGATTTGATGGGAAGAAGTACTCCTCGTGGTACGGTACAGGGTTTTATTACAGCTGTTGCTGAACAGGATTATGAACGGGCAAGTCAATACCTCAACCTGAATGATGTCAGCAGTGATCAGGGTGGACAGGAAGTTGCAAGAGTGTTGCAGCACCTTCTTGACCAAGGTAATTTATTGCCATATGCTCGGATAAGTAATCATAATGATGGTAGTACCGATGACAATCTACCTTCCGATAAAGAACATGTTGGCACTATTTCGGTAAACGGTAAAACGGTCAATATTATCCTTGAGCAAATTGAGGATCCACGACAAAATCCGATTTGGCTGTTTTCTAAAGAAACTATCATGTCAATTTCCGGCATTACCGCTGATAATGTGTTGTTAGTGGATAAAATCTTGCCTGATTTCCTAAAGAATAACTTATGGGGTGGTGTTCCTATCGGACAATGGTTGATTGTTTTGCTTCTAATAGGATTTTCCTACCTGATTGCATGGGGATTTACTTCATTCGGCAAATATATTATTCCGAAATTGTGGGTTCGAGCAAGGGAGGAACCTCATTCAGGTGTCATTGAGGCATTATCTTTACCAATCCGATTATATATCGGTGTCTGGCTTTTCGTGGTATTTACGCAGGAGTTGGGCATTTCCATCATCCTACGCCAGAGTTTCAGCGGTGTAACCATCATTATAGGAATTATTGCTATATTAATTTTGCTATGGCAATTAGCCGGTTTTTTAGGTGGGTTCACTCAAAAACGGATGGTTCAGCGGGGCAATATTTCCGGAATGTCAATTGTCCTTTTTCTTCAAAGGGCAGCTAAAACCGTTGTGATTGTCTTTGGTGTAATTGCTATTCTGAGTGTGCTGGGTATTGACGTTACTGCAGGTTTGGCTGCATTGGGAATTGGTGGCCTGGCCTTAGCATTAGGAGCACAAAAGACCATGGAAAATCTGGTGGGCAGTGTGACCCTGGTTGCTGATCAACCAATTAGAGTGGGTGATTTTTGCAAAGTGGGTGAAATTGTTGGAACTATTGAAAGCATAGGCATGCGATCGACCCGTATTCGCACACTTAATCGTACGATCGTCACCATTCCAAACGGTGAATTCTCTTCTGCAAAAATTGAAAATTATGCCCATCGCGACCGGTTTTGGTTTCACCCTATTTTAAATTTAAGATATGAAACCACACCCGACCAAATGAGGTATCTCTTAGTTGAACTACGCTCTATTTTATATGCTCACCCCAAAGTAAGTCCCGAACCTGCGCGGGTTAGGTTCATCCAGTTAAATTCAGCATCACTCGATATTGAGGTGTTTGCATATGTCAATGTGGCTAAATTTGATGAATTTTTAGAAGTTCAGGAAGATTTATTATTGCGCATGATGGATGTAGTAGAAGCAAGTGGTACAGGATTTGCCTTCCCTTCACAAACTATTTATTTTGCACGTGATAACGGGATGTCGGAAGAAAAAAGAAAAGAAGTAGAAGAAAAGGTCAAACAATGGGTAGATAATAATGAATTACAGATTCCCCGATTCGATCCAGAACGTATTGAAGGGTTGAAAGAATCAATTCAATATCCACCAAAAGGCTCAGTTAATACATAAAATTTGATAACTGTCAATTTATTTCTTGATGGGAACTGTGGGTATATTACTTTTGCATGTCCATCGTAAATGAATGGACGACCTGAACCCAAAGTTCTAAAAATGGTTCTTGTTTAATAGGCATTTTTAAAAGGTAATATATATGAGATCCGGAGATTATCTCCTCACTAAAAGACTGGATAAGGCATTATTGAGTTTACATGATGTATATAAATTCATTCTAAGGTTTTTCAAAGAAGTATTTGTTTCCCCGTTCGAATGGAAAGAGACCATAAAGCAATGTTACGAATTGGGGGTAAGGTCATTACCGCTTATATCATTAACTGGGTTTATTATAGGAATGGTGTTCACTAACCAGTCAAGGCCTTCATTGGAAGAATTTGGTGCTTCTTCATGGTTACCGGCATTAATATCAGTGGCAATTATACGGGCGTTGGCCCCATTGGTAACCGCATTGATCGGTTCCGGAAGGGTGGCCTCCAAAATCGGGGCAGAATTGGGGTCTATGAAAGTAACCGAACAGATTGAAGCTTTGGAAGTATCTGCTATCAATCCTTTTAAATTTCTGGTTGTCACCAGGATTACAGCGACCACGATCATGATCCCCTTATTAACTTTTTATACCGCTTTTGTATCATTAATGGGAGGATTTGTCAATATATATCAGAACGAAGGTACCAGTTTCACCACTTTTATCACTGAAGTATTTGAAGCAGTAGCATTTTTGGATGTCTTTTCAATTGTTTTGAAATCGGTAATATTCGGTTTTACCATTGGCGCGGTAGGTTGTTATAAAGGATATAATTCATCGAAAGGAACTGAAGGTGTAGGTAGGGCAGCGAATACTTCCGTGGTAGTGGCCATGTTGCTGATTTTTGTGGAAGAATTATTACTCATGCAGATTATAAATTCAATTAGAGGATGATGATGTCCGAGGAAATTAATAATAAAAAAAACATAGATAAGACCAAAAAAGTGATCACGATCAGAGGTTTAAAAAAATCTTTTGATGAATTGGATATTCTTACAGGTGTGGATCTGGAATTATATCAAGGAGAAAATTTGGTGGTCTTAGGTCGTTCGGGTTCAGGAAAGTCTGTTCTGATAAAGATCATTGCAGGCCTGTTAAAAGCTGATGAAGGTTCTGTAAATGTATTGGGTAAAGAAGTGACACAGATATCCCAAAAAGAATTGGATACTTTGAGGCTAAAAATCGGATTTTCATTTCAACACAGTGCTTTGTACGATAGTATTTCAGTAGGTGAAAACCTTGAATTTCCGCTAAGAAGGCATAACAGCCATTTAACCAGTAAAGAAGTAAAAGAGCAGGTCGAGTTTTATCTTGATGCGGTGGGATTGTCCCAGGCTATAAATCAAATGCCAGCTGAGTTATCAGGTGGCCAGAAAAAAAGGATTGGTATTGCACGTACCTTGATTTTGAAACCAGAAATTATGCTTTATGATGAACCCACAGCCGGACTTGACCCCATTACTTGTACGGATATCAATAACCTGATCAATGAAGTTCGGGAGCGGTTTCACACTTCTTCTATCATCATTACACACGATTTAGCTTGTGCAAAAGCTACAGGTGACCGGATGGTGATATTATTAGAGGGCCAGTTTAAATACGAAGGTGATTTTAAAGATGTTTTTCAACATACAAATGATGAACGCTTGCAACAATTTTATAGTTACAACTTCATCAATTAGTTTCAGAAATAATAGGATAGAAAAAATTTGATAAACAATATAAAATGAAAACGGAAGAAAGAAAACGTTCGGTAATGGTTGGGCTTTTTGTGCTGATCTCCATAATCATATTTGTTACCGGAGTATTGATCCTGGGAGGGCAACAAAAAAGATTTGAACGAACCATCAATATAAAAACTGTATTCGACGATGTGGCAGGATTGAAAAAAGGAAACAATGTGTGGTTTTCAGGCGTAAAGGTGGGCACTATCCGGGAAATAGGGTTTTATGGAAGATCGCAGGTAGAGGTGACCATGCGTATTGAAA
The DNA here is from genome assembly GCA_023393375.1 of Bacteroidota bacterium. GTDB lineage: Bacteria > Bacteroidota > Bacteroidia > Cytophagales > Cyclobacteriaceae > JAEWLI01. The sequence goes on along the minus strand of JAEWLI010000083.1, from coordinate 19,896 downwards.
GGAATGTTCAAAAGTACATCCGTAAAGATTCAAAAGTTAAGATGAGCTCCGAAGGTATTATAGGCAGTAAAATTTTATTGATAGAGGGCGGTACATTAGAAACCCCTGAAATAGAAGAAGGAGATGTGTTGGAAGCCATTGCACCTTTAAACACTGAAGATATGATGGTGACATTGCAAAAAAATAATGAAAACCTGGTCGAAATTACACAAGACTTCAAATCCATAGCTTCTCAACTGGCTAGAGGAGAAGGGACCGTTGGAGCGTTATTAAGCGATAGTATAATGGCTAATCATTTTAAAGAAGTGATGGCAAATTTAGAAAGGGTTTCTACCAATACCGTACGTGCATCAGGAGCATTAAACCTGTTTGCATCTAAGTTGAACACCGAAGGTGGTCTTGCCAATGAATTTCTAACAGATACAGTGGTTTTTCAGCAATTAAAAGCTTCTGTCGATCAGCTACAACAAACAGCTGCTACCATGTCAGATCTAACTGGAAACTTAAATGAAGCCAGTAAAAAGCTACAGGAAACAGACAATGGGATCGGCATGTTGCTCAACGATAAAGATTTTAGCAATCAGCTTAAAAACACCATGGGAAATCTGGAATCAAGCACTGAGAAACTCGATGAAAATATGGAAGCACTTCAACATAATTTTCTTTTCAGGGGGTTTTTTCGTAGAAAGGCAAGAGACGAACAACGTGAAAACAAGAATAACAATTCTGCTGAAACTGAAATAAATACCACGAATTGATAGAAAATGAAATTGTATGTGAAATACATGGTGAGTTTGCGATGCAAAATGGTTGTGATGGAGGAGTTGAAAAAATTGGGTGTCCCATTTTCTTCAGTAGATTTGGGTCTTGTAGAAATTCCTGAAAATATCACTGAAATACAAAGGCAACAGTTAAAAACAAACTTGCTTAAAACAGGTCTTGAGTTACTGGATGATAAAAAAAGCATACTCATTGAGAAAATAAAGAATGTAATTATAGAGATGATTCATCATTCGGATGAATTGCCAAAAACCAATTACTCTGACTATATATGTGAAAAGCTAAATTATGATTATACTTACCTTGCCAATGTATTCTCTGAAGTAAAAGGTATAACAATTCAACAATACATCATTTTAAATAAGATTGAGCGGGTAAAAGAACTACTTTTATACGACGAACTCAATTTAACGGAAATCGCTTATAAATTGCACTACAGTAGCGTAGCGCATTTGTCAAATCAGTTTAAAAAAATTACCGGTCTTTCGCCATCTTTTTATAAGCAAATGAAACAAAAAAGGAAAAACAACCTAGAAATACTCTAACAGTGACAACCATAAATTAGAAAAATGCCACCACTTTGATAGTTAATGGTGGCATTCTTGTTTATCACATTATTTCCAACAATTCTACTTCGTATATTACCGGATGATATGGTAATACATCGGGAGATATGGTTTCATCTTCTACCCAATCTTGTCTAACTACTTGAGGGATTACCTGAACACTTTTTCCAAATCCTATCTTTGAAGGCATTATTAAGGTAGCCTTCCCACCTTTTTTCATCAGCTTCACACCTTCTTCAAAACCTTTAACCAGCAAATTTTGTCCTAAAGAGACCACTAACGGATCATCTCCGACTGTAGTTTTAATGATCGTACCATCAAGGTATTTCCTTGTATAGTGTAATTTTACCTGACTTAAACCCCCAGGATTGTTGCCGGTACCAGTAGAGGTTTCAATATAATATAAACCACTTTGACGTTTTTCGGCTTCCGTAATATCTTGTGAGAACAAGTATTCTTCAATTAACTCATGTTCTCTGTGGAGTTGCTGGTCTTCTGATTGTAGTGCCACTACTTTTACATCCATTATAAAATTTGAATAGGCACCAAATAATTCAGGATGGGAATATTTATTGAAGGCTAAATATGCGGGTAAATAAAATCTGAATGTTTCACCTACGCGCATTTTTCCAATCTCATAATTAAGCCCCAAAGGAATGAGTGATTGATAAGAATTGCTGAATTTAACTGGGTTCAGGGTATCAGCATGAGTTTCTATAGGTGTACCTGATAACAAACTCATTTTATAAACGATAGAAACTATCTGGTTTTCTTTTACTTTTTCTCCCCCACTGTTTTCATCTAATATTAAATATGACACTCCGGAAGCAGATGTTTGTGCTTCTATTTCATTTTCTTCAAGGTATTTTTGAATGGCCTCATTGGCTATTCTTGCTTGTCTTTCATAATCTGATTCTTCAGTTTCCAAACACCCAAATAATATTACTGTCATTGACAAGATCATTATTATCAATCCCCGATGTCGATTTTTAGATTGCCCACTAATCCTGTTCATTATTTTTATCCTCTTCATTGTTTTATGTTATTTAATTTAAATTGCAACTTATAATTGAATTAATCCTAAATTAGTTGATATATCAACTAAAGATTGTCTTTCATACTCCTCTGACACTCAGTACATATCACATCCTTATGATTTTATTGAAGATTTTATGAATTGTACTATTCAGGAATACGCACACTGTTTAAAGATGTATTCTTAATTGCTTAGACAGCATGATTTAAAAAATCGTTGGAAAGGATTGTTGCAATTTTATCTGGGGCTAACAACGGATTGTAATTGAATTGTTCAGGATCATAAAAAAAAGGGCTTCAAGCCCTTTTTTTATTAGCGGGATTTAATATCTACTTTTCTGGGTTTTATATCCTTTGAATCCTTAAAAGGCAGATATATTTGTAACAGATCATGTTTAGCTTCAGCACTGATTTTGTTTGAATCAACAAAATGAGGAATATCCAAAACCCGGTTAAATAGCGGAACATTTAATGATTCATGATCTTCGACCTCGCTTTTACTATGAATATAAAAATTATGTAAGGTGTAAACCAATATTTTATTTTGATCAATCATGATTTGGTAATCCTGACCATCAATTCCCGGAGTGTTCAGTTTTACCACAATTTCATTATCATTTTGCGAAATATCCATATAAGTATTTACCACTCCTCCATTGATGGTGTTTAGTATTTCACTTTGCTGTGCAAATTCTTTTATATTTATCGCTTTCAATTTCATATCAGTTAGTTTTACCAACCAAATCATCAAATAAAATACCAAACCCCATCTATTTAGGAATAGCGTCATTATGACATGCTCAAATGCCATAATGGCAACAATTAATTGATTTGGGAGTGTGGAAGATCATTTAGGTACCATTCTTTATGTTATTTAAAAATATTTCAGAATGAATGGAATCTAATTTTTTAGAAAAAATAGTGATAATAGCCTCTTCTAAATGGTAACAATCCTTTTTTTCGAAACAAAATACCCTTAGTATTGCGTTAATGTATTAGTTCTTATCTTATCATCAGAAAATTTTTATAATATGGAAAGTACATCAAAATTAATTTTTGCGCTAATAGCAGGTGCTGCAGCCGGTGCAGTTGTAGGTTTGCTTATAGCACCTGAATCTGGTGAAGAAACCAGAAAAAAATTGGCCAAATCTGCCGAAAAGTTCAATAAGAATTTGAAAACCAGCATTAACGATCTGTCCGAAAAAAGTCAAAAAGCATTACACGATATATCCGAGACCGTTCAGGATTTTAAAAAAATGACGGACGAACAGATTAACAAGGCAAGAGAGAATTAAGATATTAGAAGAGCATACCATCAGAATCCTGGTGGTATGTTTTTTATTTATCACCCACCCACGGCTGATGATCTGGCCATTAAATTTATCTGCTATTTTTTAATAATTCGATCAGCTGGATAAAAAATATTCCTATAAATTTACATCCCAAAATAAATCTAAATATGAGCAAGAAAATCACTGTGGGAATCTTCTTCGGAGGACGATCAGCGGAGCATGAAGTTTCCCTTCAATCAGCTAAAAGTATTGTAGAAGCAATAGACAAAGACAAATTTGAGCTTGTGTTGGTGGGTATTGATAAAAATGGTAAATGGTATCTGTGTGAAAACCATGATTTCCTAAACAATTCCAGCGATCCTAAGCGTATTTCAATTCGCAAAACCCAGGATGAATTGGCTTTAGTGCCAGGTATGAATGATCATCAACTGCTGATCATTCATAAAAATGAATATTTGAAAAAACTGGATGTAGTGTTTCCTGTATTGCATGGACCTTATGGCGAAGATGGCACCATGCAAGGGCTTCTTAAACTAACCAATATTCCATTTGTAGGGCCAGGGGTAATGGGGTCATCAGTAAGTATGGATAAAGATGTAATGAAGCGGCTTTTGCAGGATTCAGGAATACCCAATGCAGCTTTCCTTGTTTATCAATTACATGAAATGCCATCCATAAATTTTAAAGATGTGGAATCTAAATTAGGTTTACCTGTATTTATCAAACCGGCAAATATGGGATCTTCAGTTGGGGTAAATAAAGCCAATAATGAGGAAGAATTTTATATGGGAATGAAAGATGCTTTTCAATATGATACAAAAGTAGTAGTAGAAGAATTCATTAAAGGTCGGGAGATAGAATGCGCGGTATTAGGTAATGAAGATCCACAAGCATCAATTGCAGGAGAAATTATTGCACATCATGATTTTTATTCTTACAAGGCAAAATATATCGATGAGAAGGGAGCATCATTGAAAATACCAGCTGAATTGTCGGATGATATGATGAAAAAAGTACAACGTATAGCTATCGATACCTTTAAAGTGTTGGGCTGTGAAGGTCTGGGAAGGGTAGATATGTTTGTTACTTCTGAGAATAAAATCTTTGTAAATGAAATTAATACTTTACCAGGTTTTACAAAAATCAGTATGTATCCAAAACTTTGGGATTATAGTGGCCTTTCATATAAAGATTTAATCACGAAATTACTTGAATTGGCTTTGGCAAGGCATCAAAGGGATGAGAAACTGAAAACAGAAGTTGCGGGCTAAAAAAATTATAACAAAAAAAAAGACTGGTAGAATCAACCAGTCTTTTCCAACCTTATTAAATTAAACCCTAAAATTATGAACTATAAAGCAACTATTACTTTTTCTACTTTTTGGTACTACTCTGAACCGTATTTGTCTGTATCTTGAATAACGGACTATAATCCACGCTACTACCATCCGGAGCAACCAATCTTAAACGGTAATGCATTTCGCCAAGAATGGGAGAATTGTCAACAAAAGAATAATTCTTTTCTGCTGAACCATCCACATTCACTCGATTCATTACTTCCCAGTCCAGGTACCTTCCATTTTCCTTACCACGGATAATTTCGTATGACCTGATATTGTTCTCCACATTCACACTCCAGGAAAAAACAATCTGATCGTTTTGTCTGGCAGCATCAAATTTGACTTCTATCTGGGAATTATCACCTTCTTCCAATCTAAACCTTTGTGCAAACAAATCACTACCAGCTATCACTACCATAGTGATCATTAGCAATAATATGTAAGCCAGTCTTTTCATTTCCGAATTTATAATGGCTAAATTAATCAAATTATTGTTAATCAAATTTTTAGCCTGTGGATAATGATGTATTATAAACAGCAATATGTGAATGGCTATTTGAGAATATTAAAGATAAATTAAAATGTTACTTGAATAGTTGTTCTCCAGCGTTCAGTCATGAAATGTAAATACTGTTTTGAAGGCATGTACAGCTAATAATTGTGCAAAATACATTTAAAAAGGGAGTATTAATTACATATGATAAAATTTATAAAAATAAAAAAAAGAGGCTTGGCAAATGCCAGGCCTCTTTATATCAAAAACTCAAAATAAATAGGACTAATGAAAATGCGTTAAACGCAACAACATTAAACCAAATTAAAAAAAATATCTTATTTATCTAAATCTGAACCATTTTTTTTTTGTTCCTACCCTAATTTTCAAATCTGCTAAGCAAAGTATATCCGGTAAGATTGCCTTTTTTATTGTATGATTCGGTTTTTACCACACCTACATTTTCGGCAAGCCATTCAGAGCTGCTCATGGTGTTATTTATATTGATACCCATCATATTGGTTGTAGATTTAATTGTATAGGTAATTTTAAAACAATCAAATTTACCAGCTGGAGTGTTTACATTTTCCCGGGCCTCAACTTTTCGGTCTACAATTGAAATTGACATATTCATGCCCATAGGTTGATCTCCGGTCATACTTATTTTCATGTTTCCGTCTTTTAATGTCTGACCTACTGCAAGATTTGATGGCATTTCCAAATAATCCCCGGATATTTCTATTTGAGCATCCTTCATCTGTGCGAGCGACTCCTGTGGTATAAATTTAGACATATCCATTAAGATCACCCCATTTTCACAAGATATGGAATACTCACCATTATATACTTCTTCATCTTTTTTATCGTAAATCGTGCTATGAATAGTCGCCTCAAATCCATTTTCATTAGCCTTATATGCAGAAACATTATTGAGCATCCTTCCTTCTTTTTTGTCCTTGGCTGAAAAGGATTCTACTTCAAATACAGTACCTTCTTTAAAATTGAAATAATTGTTGCATTGGCCAAATAAATAGGCATGAGACATAAAGCTCAGTAGAACTAACATTATAAATTTTTTCATGATCATATAGGTTTAATTTAATTACAGATTACAGATCACAAATATCATAATATAATGTTAGAATATAACTGATTTATCAAAAAAATCTAAAATCTCTTCAAATAATATAATCTAAAACTTAACACATGAATTAATATTCTTGATAGTATCAAGACCAATGGTAAGAAATACAAGTTTAAAATCAAGTAGTGAATTACACTTGTTCTATTTCCACTACTTCAATATCGAAAATTAGATCTTTTCCTGCGAGGGGATGATTGGCATCAAGCACGATTGCTTCTTCGTTTGCGTCGGTTACCGTTACTGGAATCATTTGCCCATCTGGTTGTTTTATGGATAATTTTTGACCAACCCGAGGATCTATATTTTCTGGGACATTTGTTCTCGGTACATTGAAAATCAAATCATTTCTTCTCTCTCCATAAGCATCATTGGCAGGGATAGTAGCCGTAACTTTTTCACCTTCCTGAAGTCCGAGAACTGCTTGTTCAAAACCTGGGATCATCTGTCCTTCACCTAGCTTAAATTCTAGAGGTTGTCTGTTTACAGAGGAATCGAAAACATTACCATCATTTAAACGTCCGGTATAGTGGACTTTTACTTTATTTCCTTTTTGTGCAGACATGTTGTATGAGTTTTAATTAAACTTTTTTTATAAAAGCATATAAACTTATAATTGTTTGCTTAAAATGTTCGGAACAAGACAAAGCCTGTTCAAAAATGAACAACCAGATCATCTTTTTTAAAAGAAATTGAGTATATTTACCGCTATAAGACCGATTTTGATTATTGGCACAAAATTCGAAATAACTCATAAAAAATGTAAGCATGGCAGATGACAAAGTATTTGGGAAAATCCTGATTATCGACGATGATGAAGATGTATTATTGGCAGCTAAAATGCTGCTTAAAAAACATGCCCAACAGGTAATAATCGAGCAAAACCCAAAAAAAATACCTTTCCTCCTCAATAATGACAGTTACGATGTAATATTACTGGATATGAATTTCAGTAAGGATATTACCAGTGGCAAAGAAGGTTTTTACTGGCTCAATGAAATTCTGGAACGGGAACCTACCGCTGTAGTGATCATGATTACCGCATTTGGTGATGTGGAAATGGCAGTAAAAGCACTAAAGGAAGGTGCTACTGATTTTGTTTTAAAACCCTGGCAAAATGAAAAACTGATAGCTACCATCAATGCCGCCATCAAGCTTAAACGATCCTATAAAGAAGTGGATCGTTTGGAACAAACCCGTAAACAATTACAGGAAGATTCCAATCAACCATTTAAGGACATTATCGGCAACAGTCAGTCGATCATGGAGGTGTTTAACCTGATCGATAAGGTGGGCAAAACAGATGCGAATATTTTGATTTTGGGTGAAAATGGTACCGGAAAGGAGCTTATCGCCAGGGCAATTCATCAAAAGTCTCTACGCCATGATAAAGTTTTTATCAGTGTGGATATGGGTGCCATTACTGAAAGTCTTTTTGAAAGCGAACTTTTCGGTCATAAAAAAGGATCGTTTACCGATGCCAAAGAAGACCGTGCAGGAAGATTTGAAGTAGCCAATGGTGGCACCCTTTTCCTTGATGAGATTGGAAACCTTAACCTGCCTTTACAATCCAAGTTACTTACAGTGTTACAACGAAGGGAGGTTATGCGTGTAGGTACAAATAAGCCAATTCCCATAGATATCAGATTGGTATGTGCTACCAACATGTCATTAAGTGAAATGGTAGCCGATAATTCCTTCCGTCAGGATTTATTATATCGTATCAATACCGTTGAAATTCATCTTCCTGCCCTACGCGACAGGCAAAATGATATTCCGCTATTGGCCGATCATTTTATTAAAATGTATTGCAATAAATACAGAAAACCCATTAAAACCATAGCTGCTAATACTACAAAGCGGTTGCAAAAATATAAATGGCCGGGCAATATCCGGGAGCTTCAACATGCCATTGAAAGAAGTGTGATCATGAGTGAGGGCAATGTACTCACTCCTGAAGATTTTTTCTTTCTTAATCAGGCACCAGATAGCCAGGATAAAGGACAGGACACTTTTAATCTGGATGATGTGGAAAAAATGGTTATTCAAAAGGCGGTTACCAAACATGCTGGGAACATTTCCAAAGCAGCCAAAGAGTTGGGTTTGACCAGGGCTTCCCTTTACAGAAGATTGGAGAAACATGGACTTTAATGATTTTAGAGTAAGAATAACCCTCAGGGTAGTTACAATTGCTCTGACCATTTATTTATTTGTTCATCTAATCAATAGTAACAGTTTTTTTCTTACCATTTTACTGGCCCTTACATTGATCGTTTATCAGGTGATTTCGCTGATCAATTATCTCGATAAGACTAATAAAGCCATTATGTCTTTTTTCGATGCTGTGAAGAACAATGATTTTTCACAGCCATATGCCCAGGACAAGAACAGTTATTTCGGGATATTACACAGAGAATTCAATTTGGTGATTGAGAAGCTGAATGAAACCCGTACCAAAAAAGATGCCCAGTATCATTACCTAAAAAATATTGTTCAACATGTTGGTATTGGTATTTTAACCTTCAATCGGGATGGCATCATTCAAATTATGAATACTGCTGCAAAAAAATTATTGAAAGTAGACCAGATTCAGAATGTGGATGAATTAACAGGTTTAAGTCCATTGTTGGTTGAATCTTTTAAAAAGTTGAGAACAGGAGGTCGTGACCTAATCAAAATTGAAGCAGGTGGAGATATTGTTCAATTATCGGTTTATGCTATAGAACTCACCTTACAGGGAGAAGAATTTAAACTGGTTTCTTTACAGAATATCCAAAGCGAACTGGAAGAAAATGAAATGGAAGCCTGGCAAAAGCTGGTTCGGGTACTTACCCACGAGATTATGAATTCGGTAACCCCCATTTCGTCACTTTCAAATACTGTAGAGGGGGAAATCCTTGGATTTATCAACAGTTGCAATACGCACACCAGTTGTGAAATAGAGGTAGAAGATTTGAAAGACATGTACCTGGCTGTACAAACCATTCAAAGACGCAGTGATGGCCTGATCAGATTTGTAAGTGACTTCAGAAGTCTAACACATATACCAAAACCAAAATTCAGGGTGGTAACTGTAAAAGATATGCTGGATCAGATTCATATATTGATGAAAAATGAGTTGGAGGAAAATGCTATTAATTACACTCAGTCTGTGTCTCCAGAATCGTTGATCATCAATGCCGACCCGGAACTGATCCAACAGGTATTGATCAATCTGATGAAAAATGCCATTCAGGCATTGCAGGATTGTGAAGATAAAAAAATTGAAGTCAGGGCTTTTCAGGATGAAAAAAGTAAAACTATTATTTCTATTAAAGATAATGGACCAGGAATAGAAGAAGATGCACAATCAAGAATATTTATACCATTTTTTACCACTAAAAAAACTGGTTCTGGAATTGGTCTCAGTTTGTCACGTCAGATTATGCGACAACATGTGGGCAGCCTGAACGTGAAGTCAAAAATTGATGAAGGTGCAGAATTTTTGCTGAAGTTTTAAAAATTTAGCCAAAAGACATATTATCCTTCTATTCTAAAAAACACTTGCAGGAATTATATAGTTTCTGAACGATGTGGCTAAATTTGCACCCATAATTATAATTTTTTAAGATGACCGGATTAAAATTGTACAATACCCTGAGCAGGGAAAAAGAAACTTTTGAACCCATCAATGCGCCATATGTAGGCATGTATGTTTGTGGTCCCACAGTTTACGGTGATGCACATTTGGGACATGCACGACCTGCCATTACATTCGATATCATCAACCGTTATCTAACCCATCTGGGTTATAAAGTCCGTTACGTTCGAAATATCACCGATGTGGGGCATTTAGAGCATGATGCCGACGAAGGGGAAGACAAAATTTCTAAAAAAGCCAAACTCGAACAGCTGGAGCCAATGGAGGTGGTGGAGCATTATACTGCTTCTTACCTTCGTGATATGGACACACTCAATATTATTCGCCCCAATATTGCTCCCAAAGCATCAGGACATATTATCGAGCAGATCGAAATGATCAAGCAAATATTGGATAATGGTTTTGCTTATGAGGTGAATGGCTCGGTATATTTTGATGTAAAAAAATATAATAGCCATGGTAATTATGGCAAACTATCAGGTAGAAAAATAGAAGACCTGATGTCAGGCACCAGGGATATTGATGGTGGTAGCGAAAAGAAAGACCCATTGGATTTTGCATTATGGAAAAAAGCTAATCCCGAACATATCATGAGATGGCCTTCTCCATGGAGTGAAGGCTTTCCCGGATGGCACCTGGAATGTTCTGCCATGAGTACAAAATATCTCGGAAAACAATTCGACATACATGGCGGCGGGATGGACCTGCTTTTTCCACATCATGAATGCGAGATAGCACAATCTAATGCCAGCAATAATAATGATCCTGTGAAATACTGGCTCCACAATAACATGATTACCATCAATGGACAAAAGATGGGTAAATCGCTGGGCAATTTTATTACCTTACAGGAAATGTTTGCAGGTTCGCATACGCTACTGAAAGAAGCGTATAGTCCTATGACCATCAGGTTCTTTATGTTACAAGCCCATTATCGAAGTACACTGGATTTTTCGAATGAAGCATTACAGGCTGCTCGTAAAGGGTATAAAAAGCTGATCAATGGATTGAAGGTATTGAAACAAATGAATTATGAACCAGATGGCGGAGAAAAGGATGAAAAAAATATCAAACAAATAGAAGATATTATTAATAGCTGCTACGCTGCTCTTAATGATGATATAAATACTGCTTTGGCAATCGCCCATTTGTTTAATTTGTTGAAGAAAATAAACTCCCTTCATACCCGTAGTCTTCAATTTGACGCCCTTGGTGCTGAAGTTTTCGATAAGATGAAAACAAGCTATATCACATTGGTGGAAGATGTGCTTGGCTTGAAGGAAGAAAAACCAACTGATATCGAGCCGATGGTTCAGGTACTTCTGGGTATTTATAAGGAAGCCAAGGATAATAAAAACTATGAAAAAGTTGATCAGATCAGGGCAGAACTTAAAAAATCAGGTATCACCGTGAAAGATATGAAAACTGGAATTGACTGGGCTTACGAAGAATAATTTATGCTGTATTTTATACATTGAAACCACAGCTTATTATCAAAATGAGATTACTCAATCATAAGATTTTATGGGCTTGTGTTTTTATTATCTCTTTTTCGGGACAAGTAGTTCATGCGCAAAAATCGAAAGAAGAGATGTTACGGGCCTTTAGCAGCGATTCAGCGTATTCTTTTATAGAAAATCAATTATCATTTGGTCCACGCGTTCCGGGAATGGAGGGACATGCAAAATGTGCAAATTTCATTAAGGATAAGCTAAAGTCCTATGGTGCATCTGTTACCATTCAATATTTTACAGCATATGCTTATGACAGCACAAAATTGAGCTTGCAAAATATAATTGGTAGTTACAATCCTGAGGCTTCCCACCGTATTTTATTGGCTGCACACTGGGATACACGGCCATTTGCTGATAAAGATAGCATAAACAAAAATCAGCCTATTCCAGGAGCAAATGATGGTGGAAGTGGTACTGCTGTACTTTTGGAGATTGCCAGAATTCTTCAAAAACATCCATTGCCTGATATTGGAGTGGATATGATTTTTTTTGATGGTGAAGATTTTGGAGAACCTCAGGGGTATAAAATGGTGAAAACATTACAAAATGCCGGTGCTGTCTGGTGGTGTTTGGGTTCGCAATACTGGTCAAAAAATATGCACCAACCTGATTACTCGGCAAAATATGGAATTTTATTAGACATGGTAGGAGGTAAAGATGCCCGTTTTTTTAAAGAAGGCGGGTCCATGCAGTTTGCCAAAAAATATGTCAACAAGGTCTGGAAAAAGGCAAAACAGCTAGGGTACGATGAACATTTCATAAATAAAAAGACCAGGGGCATTATGGATGATCACATTTTCGTGAGTCGAGATGCTGCCATACCTATGATCAATATTATAGAATACCACCATGAACACGATAATTATTTCCCTGATTATCATCATACACATGGTGATAACCTTTCCATTATAGATAAAAAAACGCTTCAGGTGGTGGGTGAAACCGTTTTATTTGTGATTTATAATGAATGAGGGCCTTCTGTGGTGATCAGCCGGGTCAGATATTCACCATAACCACTTTTCATTAAAGGTTCAGCAAGTGAACCTAACTGATCTTTATCAATAAAATTCATTCGGTAAGCAACCTCTTCTATACAACCTATCTTCAATCCCTGTCTTTCCTCAATTACATTTACAAATTCTCCCGCCTGAATTAAGGATTTGAAAGTACCGGTGTCTAGCCATGCAGTTCCTCGGCTTAATATCCCTACCCTTAATTTTCCTTTTTCAAGATATACTTTATTTACATCTGTAATTTCTAGTTCCCCTCTTGGACTTGGTTTAAGGTTAGCAGATATTTCTATTACATCATTGTCATAAAAATATAGTCCTGGTACGGCAAAGTTAGATTTAGGGCGAGTCGGTTTTTCTTCAATAGAAATGGCGCGATTGGATTCATCAAATTCTACCACCCCATATCTTTCCGGATCATGAACATGATAGGCAAAAATTATACCTCCATCCGGATCATTATTTTCTTGTAATAATTGACTCAGTCCTGCACCATAAAATATATTGTCGCCTAATATCAAAGCTACTTTATCATTGCCAATAAAATTCGCACCAATAATAAATGCTTGTGCCAGTCCTTCAGGCTTCTCCTGGACGGCATATGAAAACCGGCAGCCCAATTTTGTCCCATCACCCAATAGTTTTTCAAAATGGGGAAGGTCATGTGGTGTGGAAATGATCAATACTTCCCTGATTCCTGCCATCATTAAAACTGACAGAGGATAATAGATCATTGGTTTATCGTAAACAGGCATCAATTGCTTGCTTACTGCCAACGTTAATGGATGCAACCGGGTGCCAGATCCTCCTGCAAGAATAATCCCTTTCATAGTTAGTTATATTGTTCGTTATAATAGTTTTGATAGGTACCAGAGGTGACATTGGTAAGCCATTCGTCATTTTTCAAATACCATTCAACGGTTTTTTCCAGTCCCTCTTCAAACGTAACAGAGGGTGTCCAGCCCAATTCTCTTTCTATTTTCGATGCATCTATGGCATATCTCATATCATGACCTGCCCTGTCTTGAACATAAGTAATCAGTTTTTCTGATGTTCCATCTTCCCTTTTGAGCATCCTATCCATAATTTTGCATAAAGCCTTTACCAGGTCAATGTTCTTCCATTCATTGATGCCACCAATATTATAAGTTTCACCCGTCTTACCTTGGTGGAAAATTATATCTATAGCTGAAGCGTGGTCTTTTACATAAAGCCAATCTCTGATATTCAATCCCTGGCCATAAATAGGCAGAGGTTTATTGTTTTTTATATTATTGATACAAAGAGGTATCAGTTTCTCCGGAAACTGGTTAGGTCCATAATTATTAGAACAATTGGAAATAACCACAGGCAGTTTATATGTATTGTGATAAGCCCTTACAAAATGGTCGGAACTTGCTTTAGATGCAGAATAAGGGGACTGTGGGTCGTATGAAGTGGTTTCAGTAAATAAACCTTCATCACCCAGTGAACCATACACCTCATCGGTAGAAATATGGTAAAACATTTTGCCCTCCATCTGATCTTTCCACGATTCTTTGGCTGCATGCAAAAGATTCACAGTGCCGATTACATTGGCATAAATAAAATCCATGGGTGCTTTGATAGATCGGTCGACATGAGACTCGGCTGCCAAATGGATTACTCCATCAAATTTATTATTTTCAAAAAGATGGAAGACAAATTCCTTATCAGCAATATCGCCTTTGATAAACTGATAATTGGGTTTATCTTCAATATCCCTAAGGTTTTCAAGGTTTCCTGCATAGGTGAGTTTATCCAGATTATAAATTTTATCTTCAGGATATTTATTAACGAACAAACGAACCACATGAGATCCAATAAAACCTGCCCCACCTGTAATTAACAATTTTCTCCCACTCATAGCTGTATCAGACTTTTTGTTTAAAATATTCTAATGTTGGCTTTAATCCTTCGGAACGGGAATATTTAGGTTCCCATCCAAGAATTTCTTTAGCCTTGGTAATATCTGGTTTCCTTTGTTTGGGATCATCTATGGGTAATGGTTTGTAGATGATTTTGCTTTTCGATTCGGTTAACCTGATGATGTCTTCGGCAAACTCTTTAATGGTGATTTCATCAGGGTTACCAATATTGACCGGTAAATGGTACTCACTCATCAACAACCGGTAAATTCCTTCCACAAGGTCGTCGACATAACAAAAGGATCTTGTTTGGGAGCCATCTCCAAAAACAGTAATGTCTTCACCACGCAATGCCTGTCCGATAAATGCAGGAAGTGCTCGGCCATCATCGAGCCTCATTCGTGGACCATATGTATTAAAGATTCTAATAATCCGAGTCTCAAGTCCATGATAAGTGTGATAGGCCATAGTAATTGATTCTTGGAATCTTTTGGCTTCGTCGTAAACCCCCCGCGGACCAACTGAATTTACATTTCCCCAGTATTCTTCATGTTGAGGATGTACAGTAGGATCTCCATATATTTCAGATGTAGAGGCTACTAGTATTCTTGCTTTTTTATCTTTGGCTAAACCCAGTAAGTTATGAGTACCCAGTGAACCTACTTTTAATGTTTGAATGGGCATTTTCAGATAATCAATAGGACTGGCTGGCGAAGCAAAATGAAGTATATAATCAAGGTTACCCGGTACGTGAACAAATTTGGATACATCGTTGTGATAAAACTCAAACTCCTTCAACTTAAAAAGATGTTCGATATTATCAAGCGACCCGGTAAGTAGATTATCCATCCCGAGTACTACATATCCTTCATTTATAAATCTGTCGCATAGGTGGGAGCCTAAAAATCCTGCGGCTCCCGTTATCAATATTCTTTTTTTTATCATCCTGGTACTACTTCGCTTCTACCTATACTTATATATTTATATCCTAATCTTTCCATAAGATATAACTCATATAAATTTCTTCCATCGAAGATTACCTTACTATTTAGGTTTTGTTCAATTTTTTCCCATGATGGTGTCCTGAATTCTGGCCACTCAGTGACAATAAATAAGGCATCAGCACCTTTCAGAGTATCATATTCATCTATGCACAATTCGATTTTATCACCAAGTATGCTCCTGACATTTTCCATAGCTTCTGGATCATAAGCTTTTATTTTGACACCCTCATCTAAAAGAGCCTGAATATTTGCTAAAGATGGTGCTTCACGGATATCATCTGTATATGGTTTAAATGCCAATCCCCATACGGCTATCGTTTTGCCCTTTAAATCATTGTTAAAATGACTTTTGATTTTATCTAATAGCTTTAATTTCTGCTTTTCATTAACATCGACTACTGCATTTAATATTTTAAAATCATAATCTACTCCCTGGGAAGATCTGATCATTGCTAAAACATCTTTTGGAAAACAGCTTCCACCGTAGCCAATACCTGCAAATAGAAAACGTTTGCCAATTCTGCTATCAGTACCTATACCTCTGCGAACTGCATCCACATCAGCACCCAACTTTTCACAAACATTGGCAATCTCATTCATAAAGGTAATCTTGGTGGCCAAAAATGAATTAGCAGCATATTTTGTCAATTCTGCTGATCTTTCATCCATAAACAAAATTGGATTCCCCTGCCTTACCAGTGGTGAATACAGGGTTTCCATCACTTGTTTTGCCCTTTCAGAAGAAGTGCCTATCACTACCCTTTCAGGTTTCATGAAATCATCTACCGCCACACCTTCCCTTAAAAACTCAGGATTTGAAACCACATCAAAATCTACTTTTGCGTTAGCAGCAATTCTTTCTCTTACTTTTTCTGCGGTTCCAACGGGTACGGTACTTTTATCGATGATTACCGTATATTTTTCTAACAAAGGACCTAAGTCATCAGCCACTTTTAGCACATATTTCAAATCGGCCGATCCGTCTTCCCCTGGAGGTGTAGGCAGTGCCAAAAATATTACATCAGCGTCTTTAATACCGTCTGCCAAGGATGTAGTAAATTCTAGCCTACCATGTTTGATATTCCTATCAAATAATACATCAAGACCTGGTTCATAAATAGTTAAAACACCTTCAGATAACTTCTGAATTTTGTTTTTGTCAATATCAACACAACATACCTGATTACCTGTTTCAGAAAAACAGGTTCCTGTAACTAAACCTACATATCCGGTTCCAACTACTGCAATTTTCATATAATGATCTTTTTAAATTAAAAAATGAGGTCAAAGTTAAATTTATAATTAAAATAATACAATACAATTTTGATTTTTTTGTTTGAAGGCCTCAAAGATACCTACAAAATAATAGATTTTTTTAAAATTTGTTTGCAGTTAGAATTAATTTAGTTGTTATGAATCAAGATTTGAACGCTTTAAATAAAAAAATTGTTCAATGATTTGATATAGTTTTAGCTCATCTTTTGAAATTATAGAAAAACATAATATCTTTGCAAGCCATTTTATAAAAACAGAAACTGGATATTCAATATGATCATTGTAAATGTTAAAGAAAACGAATCAATAGATAAAGCCCTTAAAAGGTTTAAGAAGAAGTTTGAAAAAACAGGTGTTTTGAAAGAACTTCGGTCCAGAACTTATTTCGAAAAACCATCTGTAAAGAAGAGAGCTGAGCGAATCAAAGCTGCCTACAGGCAAAAAATGATTACTGAGGAAAATTTCTAGCATTACTTAGTTTCATTAAACCGATTTTCGTATGTTTAGTGCTATAGATTTATGGCACTATGATTGATTCTTTTTTAAAATATATTCAATACGAGAAGAGGTATAGTAAACATACGGTTACCGCCTATCACAAAGATCTTACCCAATTTTTTGATTTTATTTCACTTTCCGGGTTCGACACTGACCCGGGGAAGATTACTCATGCCGAAATACGCTCATGGTTAGTCACAATGATGGATGAAGGCCTTGATCCAAAATCGGTAAATCGAAAACTCACCACCCTGCGCACTTACTTCAAGTTCCTTTTAAAGAATAATTGGATTGACACTAACCCTACGTTAAAACAACGGGCATTAAAAACAAAAAAACAGCTACCCCGTTTTGTAAACGAAGATGAGATACTGGAACTGTTTGAAAAAGCAGATTTTCAGGATGATTTTGATGGCTGGAGGGATAGATTGGTAATGGAGCTATTGTATGGTACAGGAATCAGGCTAACCGAATTGACCAGCTTAAAAACATCGGATATAAATTTTTTGGACCAAAACATCAAGGTATTGGGCAAAAGGAATAAGGAAAGGGTGATTCCTTTTACCAGGAAATTGTACTTTGTTTTGGATAGTTACCTGAGTAAGAAAAAAGAGAAGTTCCCAGGTAACGCAAGTTGTTATTTACTCGTTACTGATAAGGAGGAGCAGTGTTACCCAATGATGATATACAGGATAGTGAAGAGATTTTTAGACCAGTTTACCACGATTGATAAGAGGAGTCCACATGTCTTGCGACATACTTTTGCCACTCATTTATTAAATAAAGGCGCAGATTTAAATGCTGTGAAAGAATTGCTGGGTCATTCAAGTCTTTCAGCGACTCAGGTATATACACATAATTCATTGGAAAAGCTAAAAAAAGCGTTTGACCAGGCGCACCCAAAAGCATAAATCTTTTTAATTATATAAATTTAAAACGTTAGGAATATGAAGTTACAAGTGCATTCGATTCATTTTGACGCTGATCAGAAGCTTATTGCTTTTATTCAAAAGAAAGTAGATAAGTTGGAAACGTTTTATGACAGAATAATTGACGGTGAGGTGTTCCTCAGGTTGGAAAAAAATGGCGTAAAAGAGAACAAGATATCAGAAGTAAAAATTAATATCCCAGGCCAGCAGCTTTTTGCCAAAGCGCAGTCCAATTCGTTCGAGGCTTCGACTGATGAGGCGGTAGAAGGAATAAGACGACAGTTAAAGAAACATAAAGAAAAGTTGTATTCTTCCCAGTAGGATATTAAGCATAAATTATAAATTAAAAAAACCCGATAGTTCGGGTTTTTTTAATGGTATGAAATTAGTTGATTTGACAGTAAGTTGAATCCGGAACTTATAATAGGCCTTTAAATTCTTCAAACGTCATCAAGTTTAGATACTCTTTCCGGTTTTTGTCCAATAGGTTGTATTCGAAAAATAAATTAACAGGAACAATGCTCTTGCCGATTAAATGCTTTTTGGAAATAATCCCTACGCCATAATCAGTATCAATACAACAGGAATTTACTGATTCATTGAAGCGCCACTTTAAAAAAGCTTTCCATGTAGTGCCATTCCAATGTTCACCCGCTGGCGTATGATGATAATAATAGGTTTCTCGAGCATGCCATTCTGTGGGTGGGTTGCAATCGTGAAGCACGATAAACCCATCATCCTTAATAAATTTTAGAGAATTTACGATATCCCGATTTGCTTGTTCTGCCAAGTGTAGCCCATCAATGAAAATGACATCAAATTTTATATCATCAGAAAGGATTTGCCGGTTACTAAGCTTAGAGAAGAATTCATCACTGGTAAATTGAAAATCGACTGGGTTTTCCTCAAATTCAACTCCCGGATCAACACTATACTTCACATCAGCATTAATATGAACAAAGTTGCGGATAGGGTTACGGACTCCAATTTCCAGATAAGTAATTTTCCTTGCAAGGATGGATATCAAGTAATTAATAATTTCAGTCCGTGTGGGTTTTTTATTTGGTTCTGCTTTACCTCTTTTCCGGTCTCTTATAAAATCAGGGTTTCTCAATAATAGCTTTACTGATTTAAAGTATTTAATGAGCTTGTACCCTAAGCTATTTTTTATTGATTTTATCATCATTTTTGGCGATTCGTAACTACTTCTGAAAGATGGAGCCAAGTTAAGAAAAATTGCCAAAAATCATGCTATTCCCTTGTTTGCAATCATTATTTTTATTCCGGTTTTCTTTTTTCCTCTTCTTCGTAATAATTTTTCATATCTTTTAGAATTGTATTTTTCCAAAAAGGGACTTTATTTTTATAGGCAGCTCTGGCTATGATATGAGCTGCAAGTGGCATTATCAAACTGATGAAAAACAGGATGGCAATGACCTCCAGGAAAATCATAATATTATTGTAATAAATACCTACACCGAATAGTATTAATG
>JAEWLI010000055.1 GCA_023393375.1 Bacteroidota bacterium | reverse complement strand
GAGCTATCTCAAGGTAAAAAGCCATCTGGCAATGAATTTTCAGGCATTGTTCCGATCGATCAAAGTTATTATTATTATAGGGATGAAATATATGTTGCAGCCTATATCAAAAATACCAAGGGTGTGGTATATGGCAACCTGATTAAAGTTACCATTCCAAGAGTCTCTATAGGTGCGATCACTCCATTATCTGGAAAGGCCGGGGATCAGATCACGATCACCGGAAGTAATTTTTCTGACCAAGCAGGGGAGAACAAAATTTATTTTAATGAAACGCCTGCCAAAGTTGTTAGTGCTACCCCGACAAAATTAATTGTTGAAGTTCCGGAAAACATTCAGGTATCGTCATGGGACGACTACATTAGTATTAGTATGGAGGCTCTTCAAGGGCATATTTATATCACGAATCAATTTACCCTCCTACCTGAATTTTCTTCATTTAGTCCTCAATCTGGCTCCATAAGTTCAATGGTAACTATATATGGAAATAATTTATATGGATATTATAATTCCGATTATAAGGTTTACTTTGGTGATAAGGCTGTCAGTATTTATAATAGAGGCACAGATTATATTTCAGTTTATGTGCCGGATAATTTGACTGAAGGAAGTTATACAATTTCTGTATTATTCAAAGGGCATAAAACCAGTCTTCCGGGTAAGTTTACTTTAAAAGGATCTGAAATCACCGGAATAAGTACGTCTAAAGGAATTCCGGGAGATGAAATTGTGCTTTATGGCGAAAATTTTTATCCCGGATATTGGCAAAATACGGTATACTTTGACAATACAACAGCAAGTATTCAACGTAGCGACAACAACAATATTTATTTAACAATACCGCTGTTGGCACCTGGCAACTATACCATCAAGTTACAAAGTCCTTCGTCAGAAGTTAGTTACGATCAGCCATTTGAAATACTTTCTCCGGAAATCACAAGCTTTTCACCCCTTTCGGGAGGGCCTGAATCTGAGATTACCATAAAGGGTAAAAATTTCTCATCATCGTATTTACAGGTAACCTTTGGGACTAAAGTTGCGGGGAATATACATAGAATAAACAGTGAAACTATTGTGGCCACCGTACCTTTTGGGGTAACATTGGGCGAAAATGACCTGTCGGTCACAAGTGGAGGTGTTAAAGTGATTGCCAGTGAAAAATTTAATTATGAAGGTGTAAAAATCACAGATTTTACACCCCAAAGTGGTGAACCAGGTACAGTAGTGACCATAAATGGTTTTGGGTTTGGTAATTACTACTATTCCAATAGCACCATAATTAAATTTGGTGCCAAGAATGCCAAAATTATCAGTTGGACAAAAGAAAGGATAATTGTGGAAGTACCAGAAATATCCTCGGGAAATGTGAAAATCACTGCAGTGGCAAACGGTGAAGCCGTCATCTCCGAACAGGAATTTCAGGTGTTGCCTAAATAAGTACCAAATAACGAATAATTTATTTCAGACCACTTTATGATCGTAAAAGTGGTCTGAAAATCTTTTCTTACCATTTCATAAACGAATATAGTAGTTTGAAAAACATTTCAGGGTATCTATCACAAGAAAAAAGTTATCTGAAAAACTTTTCAACTTACCGCCATAGGTAATTTAGTATGTTGAAATTTATTTCCAAATGCTTTATTGAGAAAAATACCGTAATGAAATATTTTGCAAGGTACTTTTCATCATAATATGGTTAGTTGAAATATTTTGCAACCTGCATTGTACATCAAAAAAGCCCTTTCAAAAAAATTTCAAACCAATTTTTACATGATACCATTTCCAGGTAGTATATCATTCCCACAATTAAAACACTTCAACTATAATCGTTAATTATTTGAAAATGACACAGACGGAACAGGATAGTATAGAGATCTTTTCCAAAACCTAAGTAAAAAATCAATATGGTCCAAGTACAGCTTTCCGGTATCTTCTTTGAAAAAGGCTAAATCATCTTTACAATTATTGATACAATACAGTGCTAATTCTTTAGAACTTTCCTCGCTAACCAATAAATTGATTAAATGCTTTTTACTTTCATCTTCCTTATAATATGGATTATGAGGCAAGGGAAATGCACTACATATTCCAAAAGCGACTTCCGCCCCACTATGTGGGTTGAAAAATATTAAACTTTGATCGGTATCATCGGGACTAAGATTCCTGTTTTTTTCAAAATCATTCAAATTGTCAACTGCTGAACGATGGCGGGCTTGTTCAATTTCTTCCTTTGATAACCTTAAATATGTATTAAAGTGATCTGTATATTTTCTCATAAAGGAATCAATTTCGTTTGAATTTATAAATACAATTTGTCGTTGGTGGGTAAAATCCATAAAAGCATCAAACTGTTTCTTTAATATTTCCGTTATGTTTTGTTCCTGATGAACCAAAAAATTAACTTCCGCTTTGCTTTTGATAGAGTTTTTTTCTTCTTGTACCAGATTTGCATTATACTCTTGCTGAAAAAATACTCCCGAAAACCACCATTCATTTAGCCACTTAACAATGCCTAAATATAAAATTGTATCTATCTCTTTTAATGAAGTGGAGTAGTCAAAAGACTTTTTTGCCATATTAAATGCTTTCCCTGAGGCGATATGTTCAATAAAAATATTTTCATCATCCTGACCTTTGTATAGGAACAATCCCTTGATTTTCTTTGAAATATTAAGTATGTCCTCGTATAATGGATGGCTTTCGCCAAGTATTTTCGCCGCCCATTCTTTACCAGAGAAAGCAAGAAGACTGGTACGTAAGATGTTTAGTAATGTGTCCCTGGATTCATTTAATAATGGTATCAGATTTTCAAAGCTTTCACTGTCTTCAATCACTTCCTGTTCAACATTTCTTAATTCAACTTGCGCATCAGGGTAAAACAAGTAGCTTTGGAATATGATTCTATCCATATATTCCAGAGTATCATAATAATCTACATCTTTGTCGAGAAGATAAAGCTCCTTTAAAAAATCATTCTCAGGGGCATTCTCCCATTCCCTATCAAACAAAGTATAAGCAATTTCAGCTATCAAATTGATAGCCGTGCTCAATGGAGCGATTATTTTCTTTTTTTGAATAGCATTCAAAAAATACCAGGTCAAAAAGCACAAATCCTGATAATTTATCTCTTCTTCATAATAATCTTCTATCTCAAAAAATGGTAACGGTTTTTGATAAAGCTACATATGTTGCTTTACAAAAGTATTCCAAATATTTGTACCTGAAATGATATCTTCGAAATAAGCAGTCAGAAAACAATAAAGGTCGTCGATTTCCTCATTATTTAGATATTCCCTCAATAAAAATGAGAGTTCAAGTTTTTCTATTTCTCGTTTTACATTATTACATAATTTTAAGTAATATCCATCGCTCGAAACTTGTTTATCATATGGTTTTTGCTTTAACCATTGCTGCATGGTTATTCTATTGGTAAGTTCTTCATGTCTTTCATTATAATTACCGTAAAGATAAAAATTAAATATAAATCACTTAGCAACATGTATTCCGTATGAGGTTCACTCATTGACATTTTTCAGGGAATAAAATTCTAAAGACGCCAAAGTCATATTGTCCCTGTTAAACACGAAATTATTTTGATTTCCTTACAGGTATTTTCATAAGCCTTTTTGTTGAAAACATTTTTACCCATTGCAATTCCGAAAACCCTATCGTACATTTGCGATCAACTATGGCAATAAAAGAAAAAGTATACCCTTATACAGCACAACAGGTGCAAATGGCCCGGTTCGCCAAAGCAATGGCCCATCCTGCAAGGTTGTTTATCCTACAGTTTCTGGAAAGTAAATGCAGCTGCATGGTAGGCAATATTGTGGATGAATTGCCTATGGCACAATCTACAGTTTCACAACATTTAAAAGAGTTGAAAGATGCCGGGTTGATCCAGGGTTCGATTGAACCACCTAAAGTGAAATACTGCATCAATAAAGAAAACTGGGAATTGGCAAAACAAATGTTTAAAGCATTTTTCTGAAAAAAAATTTGATCAAAACTATCGTTCATTTACGATAAACTATATATAAAACTTACATATATGAAAAGTATAAAAATTTTAGGAACCGGCTGCCCCAAATGCAAAACAGTGGAAGCCAATGTACGCAAAGCAGTGGAAGAATTGGGTATTGAGGCCAATATCGAAAAAGTGGAGGATATGGGAAAAATCCTTCAATACAACATTATGAGCACACCTGCCGTGGTGGTAGACGAGGTAGTGAAAATTAAAGGACGAGTGCCCGAAGTAAATGAATTAAAAGCATTGTTCAATTAAAATATACCCAATTTATGAAGACCATTAAATTGTTTGCGCTAACAGTTGTAGTTGTTTTATTGTCACAACTGAGTTCGTTTGCCCAGGAAATAAAAATCGAGGTAGTGGATTTTCACGCTACCAACCGTTGCATGACCTGTAATGCCATTGAAGCTAATGCCAAAAAGACAGTTGAAACTTATTTTGCTGATAAAAAGAACATTTCTTTTGCGTCATATAATATTGATGATTCAAAAAACAAGGAATTGTCAGAAGAATTTAAAGCCTTTGGTTCATCATTATTTCTGAAGGTAACCAAAGAAGGAAAGTCTGAAATCATCAACCTGACACAATTTGCCTTTATGAATGGGAGAAATGAGGCTAAATTTCTGGCAGGGTTGAAAGAGGAAATTGAAAAATATTTGTGAATCAGTTCGTAGCTCATAGCTGGTAGTTCGTAGTTGAATAGCGTTACTTAATGCCTTTATACCTTTAAATAATAAAATCTATGAAAAACACATTCCTATTCCTAATATTCTTTCTGCTGATGATTGCATGCCAACCCAAACAGGAAAAAAATTCCGTAACATCTGATGTAATTGCTTCAACAGCAGTGATTGAAGTATATGATTTTCATGTGACCAACCGCTGCATGACCTGCAGGGCAATTGAAGACAATGCCCGCCAGACCTTAACAAAATATTTTAAGGAAGAATTGCAAAGCGGTATTATCGCTTTTCAGGTGGTAAATGTGGATCTTTCTGAAAATGCTGCATTAGCAGAACAATTTCAAGCATATGGTTCATCCCTTTATTTGAAAATCAATAAAGACAACAAATCAGAAATTGTAAACCTGACGGATTTTGCCTTCATGAATGCGATGAATGAAGAATCATTTCAAACAGAATTAAAAAGCAAAATCCAAACCTACTTGTAACTATGGATGTGTTGCAAAATTGGTTCGAAGCAACCAATATACCCATACTTTCAGCATTCATTCTGGGATTGATGACAGCCATCAGTCCCTGCCCTTTAGCCACCAATATCACGGCTACTGCCTACATTTCAAAAAACATCACCAGTAAAAGATTGGTGCTGTTGAACGGATTATTCTATACCCTTGGCAGGGGCATTACTTATACAGGAATAGGTTTAATCTTGTTTTTCGGGGCCAGCCATTTTCATGTGGCACGTTTTTTCCAAACCCATGGAGAAAGATACCTGGGACCGGTTTTATTGATTTTGGGATTGCTGATGCTCAACCTTATTCCTTTAAAATTTATGAATGGCGGAAATTTTCAGGAAAGAATGTCAGAAAAACTAAAGGATAAAGGAATATGGGGTGCTCTGCTCATTGGTGTTCTGTTTGCACTTGCTTTTTGTCCGTACAGCGGAGCTTTATATTTCGGCATGCTTATCCCTATGACCATTGCTTCAGTGCAAGGACTGATTTTACCTCCTGTGTTCGCTATTGGTACTGGGCTTCCAGTGTTATTGTTCACCTACCTCATTGCTTTTAGCAT
>JAEWLI010000041.1 GCA_023393375.1 Bacteroidota bacterium | reverse complement strand
CCACAGTTCAGCCATTTCCTTATAATGTTGAAGGTACATTTTTTCAACTTTTGCCAATTTATCCTCTGATAATATCATGGAGTTTTTCACCTCAGTCAAGAATGCTTCTGTTCTTTGTTCCGGGCTGGGTATTTCACGTGGTTGGCCGAAAGCAGTAAATACCATTAATAAACTAGTAAAAATCAAAATAACTGTAGTTTTCATTTTCTTATATGTTTTGTTACAGTGCTTTAGATGATCAAAAAGGGAAATACTTGCGGGGGGGGGATAAAATTTTCCCAACAGGTATAAGGTATGCAAACTATGGTTTGCCTATAAATAAAAAATCCTCTTACCAGTTTACCACATGTAAGAGGATGATTTTTAGCCAACGCAGCAGATTGATTGAGTTGATATTTTCGAAGTACTAAGGAATATTCAATTTTAAAATAATACCCTCAATGGCCTTATCTTCTAAGGCATTTACAATAACTGTAATCCATTTCATGTATTTCCCATCTTTTGATTTGAACCGTACTGAGACAGGTTTTGATTCTTTCCCCAAATTTTTAAGGGATTTCTCCAGAAGTTCCTTATCCTGAGGATGAACTATATCCCATAATGAATAATCATTCAATTCTTCAGTGGTATACTCCAAATGATTCATGATAACTGAACTAACAAATTTTGTTATCATTTGACGGTCCGTAACCCAAACTGATTGATTTATATACTTAAATATTGATCCAAGCATCCTTTCATTAGAAATGAATTCAAGCTCACGAAGTTTTTCCTGAGTTATGTCCCTGCTGATTCCAAAAGTTCCTACAATTTTTCCATTCAGATCACGTAATGGCATTTTACTCGTAGATACATAGGTAACTCTTCCGTCTTCCCAGGTTTCTTTTTCTGTTAGATTTAGAATAGGTTTTTCGGATTTTATAATTTCCTGCTCCGATTCAAATGCTGGTCTGGCATGTTCTTCAGTGAAGAAGTTGAAATCCGATTTACCGGTCACTTCGTCTTGAGAATTGACATTAAAAGACTTCAACATATTATTACTTATTCTAATAAACTTGCTTTCAAGGTCTTTGAAATAAATGCTATCTGTAGAATGTGTCATCAGAGCTTCTAACAAGTACTTTTCTTTGGCAAAATCTTTTTCTACTTTCTTTAGTTCTGTGATGTCATGATTTATACCAACTAGAAATGTTTCACCGAATTCATTTTCTATTACCCGTTTTTTCGTGATATTATATATCTCTTCACCATTTCTCACACCTTTTTCTTCAGCAGTAAACTCTGTTTTGTCATTAAATATTTTTTCTTCGTCTTTATAAAAAACCTCAGCCAATTCTTTGGGGAATAAATCAAAATCGTTTTTGCCGATCACATCTTTTCCACCACTATAAGAATCGCTCCATGCTTTGTTTACCATTACAAATCGGTGTTCTTCCTTGGTTTTCACAAACACCGGATCTGGAATGGCATTAATGATATTTTGTAAAAAGTCTCTGGTCTTCACAATTTCCTGCTGAATTTTTTCTTTTTCCCTGCTTTCCCTGTGTAAGCTTTCCTGAGTAGCCTGAAGTTCCTCCATGTTTTGCCGCATTTCTTCTTCCTGGGCACGCATTTCTTCTGTCATTTCTTGCGCTTCACGAAGCAGTTTGTCGGTCTGATCTTTTACTTTTGATGAGATAATGGCAGATGCAATGTTTTCTGATACTTTTTCCAAAAACATTCTCTCATGAGGTTGAAAGTCCTGAAATGAAGCCAACTCAATAATACCAATTACC
This sequence comes from Bacteroidota bacterium, assembly GCA_023393375.1. Lineage (GTDB taxonomy): Bacteria > Bacteroidota > Bacteroidia > Cytophagales > Cyclobacteriaceae > JAEWLI01. The sequence goes on along the minus strand of JAEWLI010000041.1, from coordinate 21,188 downwards.
TGTTGTTCCATTTTGATGGGTACGATCATAATACAACCAGGGTTAGCATCACCAAGGCCAGATTTTATATGTACATAGTTTTCTGGCACGTCTGTCATGTAAATGATCTCTTTTTCCAAATAAGCCTGTCCAATCAATCCCTGACCGATTTCTACTTGCTTTTCTATGAATTTTCGCCTTTCATAAGCATAGCAGCCCTGTAATTCAAGGAATTTATGATCAGGGTCTTCATCATTTATAATGAACATTCCTCCCTGATTTGCTTTCATATATTTTACCAGGTGAGAGATTACGTTATATGAAAGTTCGTTTAGGTTTTCATGATTTACCCGCAAAATATCTGCCGTTCTTGCTATTCCTTCCACACTCCAGTTTCTCTGTTTTTCTTCTATAGATGCATGCTTCAGATTTTTGCTCATTTCTATTAAGGACTGCCCAAGCACATCATTTTCCTGTAAATTATATGAAGCATTGAAATTTCCCGATGAAATCTGTTTCGCAAATTCGATATTGTTGCTTTCATACTCCTGCAACTGTTGTAATTTATCTTTTAATTGGCCATTTCTGCTTGTAATAGAGGCGAGCCTATTTGACAAAAAACCGCAAAAAACAGCACTAGCAAATAAAAAACCAACATACATCAACATACCAGTATGCTTACCGATAATATCTGCTACCCAGATAAAATTGTCTCTTCCAATGGTCGCATAACTAATTACAACTGTGACTAAAACCACCAAGACAAAAGGGATATATACCTTCCAGTTGTTAAAAATGATTAATGTGGGCAATAATAATAAAATAAGGAACAAGGAAAGAAAATTTCCAGATGTCTGGAATACAATCATACTTCCCATTAAACCCACAATAGAGGCTGTTAAATATACATAGGACGGTTTATCAGAAATAAGACCTTTCAAAATAAAATGGGCAATGGTAAGCACAATACCTGCACCCAAAGCAATGGCCCAAGAATTATTGAAAGAGGCAATGATTATTCCTACCATCGCCAGCGAGCCTATTATCCATGAAAAGAGATGATTGTAATAGTGGTTTTCAACATCCTCTGAAACCTTTTCTACAAGGATTTCTTCATTTGGCGTAGACATATCGTTAATTATATTTAATAATCTTAAAGGTCTGAAAATAAAACATTTAAAGATATTGGCTTTCTAAAACGTGAAACAACCATATCGTTTAGTTTTCCATCGGGTGTATGATAATTGCCTAAATAGTAAAAATATAATCATAAATCTAATAGGTAGTTTGGACACAAAAGCTTTCAAAATTAAATCCCAATGACTAATTTTGACTCAACGCATAAATCAATCCCAATGGAAAAACACATCAAACTACTCGGTACATTATATATCATATTTGGTTCCTTTTTTTTGGTTGGAGCTATCATTTTTTATTTACTAATTACAACAGCAGGAGTAATTTCCGGGGAAGACACTGCCATATTCGTTACGGGGTTAGTAGGTATTGTTATCAGTTCTTTTTTAGTCCTTGTTTCCATACCTGGAATAATTGGTGGTATAGGCTTGCTAAAATATAAACCGTGGGCTAAAGTATTATTATTAATTATTGGTATTATCAACCTGATCAATTTCCCATTGGGTACACTACTGGGTATTTATACTATTTGGGTATTGATGAACAGTCAAACCGAAAAAATTCTGGCGGATAATAACATGGGTACTTAATATTTCATTAGCTCCTCGTTATTACATTCTAAAAATAAATCCCCATCACCCAATTAAATAGATTTTCCTAAATTGTTCTATAAAAAATAATATTTCCACTTCACTAATACAATTATTTTTAATAAAACCACACTAAGCCTCCACCATTTCCTATTGGTTTATTACAAAAGTAGGGTATCGTTTTACTTCATAAAATGGATTCATAATAGGCTCATTATATTGCAAGAAATTATTAATTATGAAAAAACTTGGGTTTCAAGTAACCAATGAAGTAATTGAAGGCAAAAAATCAGTCCTAATATCAATGGAAGGAACTGTAACACGTGGTCAGTTGGTAGAATTAAAGCAGGTATTGATCGATCAATTAAAAAAGAATGATCACATGATTCTTCATTATTCGCAACCAGAAGAACTGGATCTTCCCTTTCTACAATTATTACATGCATTAAAATCATCAGTTGCAAAACAGAAAAAAACCGTAGCGTTTAAAATAGAGGTGTCAAAAGAAATCAAAGACGCATTGGAATCAGTCGGATTTAGCAAAACCATTCAATAGAATATAACCAGCATATGGAAAACCTGGAACAAATTTTTAGAACTGAGGCATTGGAATTAATTGGTGAACTTGAAAACTCACTGGTTCAGCTGGAGAAATCCACCAATGATAAAAAGCAAATTGAAAAGGTATTCAGAATTATGCATACCTTAAAAGGAAATTGTAATATGTTCGGTTATGAATCCATGGGTGAATTTACCCACGTGTTGGAAACAATTTTTGATTTAGCCAGAAATGAACAAATAGTGCTTTCCAAAGAGATTCTTGACATCTCCCTCCTCTCTATTGACCATCTTACCAGCCTTGTTACAGATGGCAAATTAAACCTCGAAAAAAACATAGTGAGGCACAAGGAGCTGAAGAAAAGAATTAAAGAAATGACCAATAGTTCAGAACAAAACACTCAAAACACCCCCTTATCATCTTCAGATATTGTCACCTATTATATATTATTCCGTCCGGGTGCTGATATATTTAAAGAAAGTTCCATTAATCTTATATTTGTCCTTCAGGATTTGGCTGCCCTGGGACAAGTTAAAATTACACCTCATGTAAATAATATTCCTTCTTTGGAAGAACTGGACGTGTCTACCTGCTATATTTATTGGGACATTTACCTGGCTACCACGTCTTCAATAGAAAAGATAAGAGAAGCTTTTATTTTTATACCCGAATCCAGTGAAGTGAATATTCATGAAGTTGCTAAAGGGAACTTACTTGAAAATAATGTTTTTGTCAATAAATTGGAGGATCAGCAAAAAACAAGCGAGGATGTAAGTATCCATGAATTGAAGGATATTGCAAATAATCTCCTTGAATTTGTTAAGGAGCAATCAAATAGTGTAAGCGATAATAAGGAACAAGCTCATACCAGCATCAGGGTTTCATCTGACAAACTGGATGAACTGATGAATCTTGTCAGTGAATTGGTCACCACACAAGCCAGTCTGACATTATTGGCTGAAAATTCAAACAACCCCGAACTTACCGAGGTGGCAGAAAATATGGAAAAAATTTCCCGTCAACTTCGTGATAATGCCTTTAGTATTTGCCTTGTTCCGATCGAAGTTATGTTAACCCGATTTCAGAGATTGGTCAGGGACCTGTCAGCCGAACTGAATAAAAGTATATCTTTTGTAACAGAAGGTGCAGAAACTGAATTGGATAAATCTATTATAGAAGCTTTAATCGATCCATTACTCCATATCCTTCGAAATTGTATAGACCATGGGATAGAAGACGCTGAAATGCGGATAAAGTCGGGCAAAGACCCTCAAGGAAAAATCTTGCTGAAATCATACTATTCTGGTGCAAGTGTCATGATCGAAATTTCTGATGACGGCAAAGGAGTGGATTCAAATAAAATAAGAAATGAGGGTGTGAGAAAAGGGCTGATTGATGCCAATGCCAACCTGACTGAAAGAGAGATTTTGGAATTGCTTTTCGAGGCAGGATTTTCTACCGCAGAAAAAGTAACCGAAGTTTCCGGGCGTGGCGTAGGTATGGACGTGGTGAAAAGAAAAATTACCGATGTACGAGGTGAAGTGTGGGTAGAATCAGAATTTCATAAAGGCACCACCATATTTATAAAACTGCCCCTCACTTTATCTATTATAGACGGGTTGTTGGTGAGGGTGCACGAAACTTTCTTTGTTATCCCCCTGGTTGCGGTACATAAATGTTATGAAATGCCTTATAAAACCATAGACAATAAATACAATAACTACATTATTCTGGATGAAAAGCCAACCCCTTTTATTGACTTGAGAAAAGAATTTGATATACACCATGACAGACCGCTAACTATGCAGGTTGTATTGGTTAAATATGAGGAAAGTGAAGTGTGCCTTTGTGTGGATGAAATTGAGGGGGAATACCAGGCTGTACTCAAATCATTGGGCAGGGTATATAAATATATTGACATTGTATCAGGAGCTACGATCTTGGGCAATGGCACTATAGCTTTGGTATTAGATACCAATAAAATCATAAAAAATTATGCTGAATTAAAAATGGAGGAAATCTCATAATGAATGAATCTGCAACTTTAATTGATTCTTTTCTCTCGTTTAGACTGGGTGAAGAATTGTTTGCTGCAAATGTTGGGAAAGTGCTGGAAATACTGGAATTGAGTAGGATTACAAAAGTCCCTAAATCCCCTTCATATATGCGGGGAGTTATCAATCTTAGGGGCAATGTATTACCTGTTATCGATGCCCGGGTAAAATTCGGAATTCCAACTACCGAAGATACAATTGATACTTGCATTATTGTATTGGATATAGATATGGAAGGTGATTCTGTAAAAGTAGGCATTCTGGTGGATGCGGTACAGGAAGTACTTCAGTTGGACGAACGAAGTATTCAACCACCTCCAAACATTGGCAGTAGGTATAGATCAGAATTCATACAGGGTATGGGCAAGGTAGACAATGATTTTGTGATGATATTGAATATCGATAAAGTATTTTCATCAGAAGAAATTACTATCATTCAGGAAAAATCACCAGTCGAGTTTTCAGATGATGTGAAACCAAAAAAAGCTACTGGCACCAGAACAAAACAAAAAAATAAATAGACAAAGAAGGACGGCATATGGAAAAATTTGAGCCTTCTATAGGGGATATTAGCCAGGAAAAGTTATCGTTAAGAGATTTTAACCGCCTAAGCGAATTCATCCATCATGGGTATGGCATCAAAATGCCTGTTGAAAAAAAGACCATGCTTCAATGCAGGCTCCAAAAAAGGCTTAAAATGCTGAACATGTCCAGTTTCACTGAATATTGCAATTTTCTTTTTAGCAAAGAAGGAAAGGGAAGTGAACTGGTACAAATGATTGATGTAGTCACTACCAATAAAACCGACTTCTTTAGGGAGTCTGCACATTTTGATTTTCTTTTTCAGCAAATACTGCCAAAAATAGAAAAATGGGGAAAACTCCGGGTGTGGAGTGCTGGTTGCAGCAGTGGTGAAGAAGTATATTCTCTCGCAATGCTTCTAAGTGAATTCTCAGCATCTCACCGTTCATTGGAATTTGAAATATTGGGTACCGATATTTCTACGAGAATGCTTGAACAAGCCTCAAACGCAATTTATAATGAGGAAAAGGCAGCTGTCATACCCATTGACTATAAAATAAAATACATGCTCAGGAATAAAGAAGCATCAAAAAAAACCGTGAGAATAAATAAGACTCTTCGTTCAAAAGTCTATTTTCAAAGGTTAAATTTTATGGATAGTGATTATAATGTACCGGGTCTATTTGATATTGTTTTTTGCAGAAATGTGTTGATTTATTTCGATAAACCCACTCAAGAATTGGTAATTAACCGTTTGTGCAAAAAAATAAAACCGGGAGGATTTTTTTTTCTGGGGCATTCTGAGTCGATAATGGATATGAATGTACCACTACATCAAATCAAACCTACTATATTTCAAAGGTTATGACTAATCAGCAAAAACCACCAAAATGAATAGGCAACCAACAAACGAAAAAACTTTCGTACAATATAGAACAAAATTTCTTCTTCCGGGGAATATTATTGTTTCCCGATCGCCAATGCTTATCAGTACTGTTTTAGGTTCCTGTGTTGCAGTGTGTTTATGGGATCAAAAATTACGCTACGGCGGAATGAACCATTTTATGATGGATTCCTGGCATGGAGATAATCTTCCAACTGCCAGATATGGCGATCTGGCAATTAACAAATTAATTGATCAAATGATAAACATGGGATCAAATAGGGTTGATTTAAGGGCAAAGGTATTCGGTGGAGCAGGAATTATTGAAGCAGGAAGAAATTATAATATTGGTGCAAAAAACATCTTATTGGCGATTACCCTTTTGAAATCTCAGGATATTCGGATAATTGCAGAAAATACTGGTGGATATTATGGCAGAAACATCAAATTCTATTCTGACAATGGTGAAGTATTGATGAAATTTATTCAGAATTATGCGATTTAAAGTGGCTTATAAAAGCTGATTATGGAAAAAGTCATCAGGGTTCTGGTAGTAGATGATTCGGCTGTCGTGAGACAGGCACTAACTAAAATTTTGGAAAGTGACCCGGTAATAAAGGTGATGGGAACAGCGCATGACCCATTTATTGCAGTAAATAAAATGCGTAATGAAATACCAGATGTGATCACACTTGATGTAGAAATGCCACGAATGGATGGACTTACTTTTCTCAAGAAAATCATGTCGCAACATCCATTACCAGTAGTAATTATCTCATCACTTACTACTTTGGGTACACAAACTGCCTTTAAGGCACTGGAATATGGAGCGGTTGATATCATTACAAAGCCACAATTACACGAACTTCAGTTTTTTGAGGATTCAAAGATCCGGATATGTGATGTAGTAAAAGCAGCAGCCTCAGCCCGCTTACATAGAAAAACCTTGCTTGAATCCCCTGCCGAGAAAAGGTTTCTCAAAAGTGAATTGCAATTGCCAATCGTACAATCAGGTCCGACTAAAAACACCGATAAAGTAGTTATGATCGGTGCTTCTACAGGAGGTACTGAAGCTATCACGGAGATATTGACAGCCATGCCTTTAGATTCACCTGGAATACTGATCGTGCAACATATGCCTGAAAAATTTACCCGGTCTTTTGCCGACCGGTTAAATGATCTCTGTAAAATACAAGTGAAAGAAGCTGAAAATGGTGATGTAGTATTGAGAGGCAGGGCACTGATCGCTCCAGGAAATAAACATATGTCAGTGATTAGAAATGGTTCCAAATATATTGTAAATGTTCAAGATGGGCCTCTGGTCAACCGCCATAGGCCATCAGTAGATGTATTATTTAAATCGGCAGCAAAATCTGTTGGTAAAAATGCTGTAGGGGTAATTTTAACAGGAATGGGTGGGGATGGTGCGGAAGGATTATTGGAAATGAGGAATTCAAATGCTTTTACAATTGCTCAAGATGAAAAATCCTGTATTGTGTTTGGGATGCCTAAAGAAGCGATCAAATTAAACGCAGTTGATAAAATATTGCCATTGGATAAGGTAACGACAAGTATTTTGTCATTGGGTAGTTCTTAATATTTTTAATCAAGTTACTAATAGTCATATTCCAGGCCTAATCTGTTTCTTAATTCCATTAATTTTGGATTACGTTCTACCATATAATTGAATTTATCCTGAGAGGTATATAGTCTTTGTTTTGTTTCTTCCTGAACAATTTCCACTTGAATTTTTATTTGAGGATTGTTCAGGGAATTTCTTAGAAAGTTCACAAAGTGCGATTTGAATTTTTCAAGAATATCCACTTGCAGCCCACTACCCAATTTTAGAATAATTTCAGCATCCCCTTTTATTTCAAAAGGTTGGTTCATCACCGAAAGCTCAGCCGACCGCTCCTCCTTTTTCAATTGTTCCAAATATTCCTTCCATACCTTAACCAATGATTCCTGAGATACTTCAGAAACTTCTATCGAAGGTTCCTTTACTGAAACCACTGAAGTGTCTGTTTCGGGTTTTGCTGTTAGCTTGTTTTTCACCTCACTGCTTATTTTCTTCAGATCAGGTAATTTGGCAGTGGTTTTTATGGCAGATGGCTTTTTTACTGGTACTACAGGGATTACCTCTACAGGTGAAGTAGTAGGTGCTTTATTATTGTTTTCAGCATTCTTATCAGATGGGGTGTGGTCTACACTACTTTTTTTTTTAACCCATTGGTGTCCAATGAAATTTTTGCCAAATCTATTGCTGCATTGATATGGGCCATTTTCATAAGCGTCAACTCTACATGTAACCGCTGGTTTTTACTCAACTTATAATTCATATCACAGGTGCCGGCAATATTGAGGGCAGACAACAAAAATCCAGTAGGTGCTTTTTGCGATTGTTCTTTATATTTTTGCCGAACCACCTCCGACACCTCCAGCAGCTTGAGGGTCACTTCATCTTTACATACAAGCAGGTTTCTAAAGTGTTCACTCAGGCCAACAATAAAATTATGGCCATCAAACCCTTTTTGAAGAATTTCATCGAAAATCAGCAGTGTTTGAGCAATATCTTCATTTAACAGGTAATCGGTTACCTTGAAGTAATAATCATAATCCAGAATGTGCAGGTTGTTGATGGTGGACTGATATGTTACTTTGTTCCCTGAAGAAAAAGTAACGATCATATCAAATATCGACAATGCATCACGTAAAGCACCATCGGCTTTCTGGGCTATCAATCTTAATGCTTCCTCTTCAGCAGCTATATTTTCTCTATCAGCAATTTTTTGTAAATGCAGCGCAATATCACTGATCTGAATTCTGTTGAAATCAAATATCTGACATCTGGACAATATTGTAGGGATTACCTTGTGCTTCTCAGTGGTTGCCAATATAAAAACCGCATAGGAAGGTGGTTCTTCTAAAGTTTTCAAAAATGCATTAAATGCCTGTGAGGAAAGCATGTGCACCTCATCGATAATATATACTTTATATTTACCAAATTGGGGAGGATATCGGATCTGATCGATCAGATTTCTGATATCATCTACAGAGTTATTGGAAGCTGCATCAAGTTCGTGAATGTTTAATGCAGTGTTATTGCTCAAAACATCGTCATTGTCAAAACCATTGATCAATTTGGCCAGAATACGCGCACAAGTAGTTTTGCCAACTCCTCGTGGACCACAAAACAGCATGGCCTGAGCAAGTTGATTATTATCAATAGCATTTTTCAGAGTAGTGGTGATATGCTCCTGCCCTACTACTTCATCAAATCCTTTCGGCCGGTATTTCCTGGCTGATACAACGAACTGTTCCATACAGCAATATTAAAAAAATATCAGGCGCAAAAAAATAGCTGCTTGAAGTTTTAATTTTTAGTGGATTAAAAATTCAGTTATAAATGTATCCACGATAAAGTTTTAAAACTCTATAATCACACCGTTTTCCAATGAATATAAATAGTTTAAAATTGGAATTATCGGACGAGCTTCATAAGCCCATATAAAATCAGCGACAAACGAAATTTTATTGGATATTCTGAACTTCAGTCCTGTGTCAATACTGAACCGTTGTCGCCATGTTTCTGCCTCGCGATCATATCCGGTTTGATAATATGTAATAATATTAAAAGAAGCGGTATTAGAAAACTCACGGGAAAAACTTAAATAATTTGTCGACTTAATCAATCTTTTTTCTACCACACCACCCGCTTCACTATCGGGCATTTCCCACCTTTCAGTTTCCAGCATTACACCCGGGCCGAAATACAAACTTTGTTGATCATTATCTATCAACTGTATCCTTAGCCCACCTCCGCCGAGCCATCTTAAATTTAATCCTCTACCCAAATCAAATTGTACTTGTGTAAAACCTTCATAGGAAAACGGATTTTCCCTTAAAAGATTAACACGGAAATGACTATAACCTGTCCTGATAAATGGCTGCCCGGTAATTGAATTGTACTTGATGTCTGAAATCAACATGTAGTTGTGTAATTCACTCTGATAGCCCAATTTTGAAGCTAGTGACAATCCGGTATATTGAATTTTGTCGGAACTTGTGGCAGACCGGTTATGGAGCTGAAAAGTAAATCTGAGCGTTCCATAAAATTGGTTTACGGAATCACTATTCAGTCTTGATTCTTCCACATTTAGTATCTGGGATCTGACTGTAAAGCTAAAAAAGAAAAATACAACTGCCAGGAAACTGACCTTTCTCTGCATCCTCATCACACACACGATTTTGAAGTTTTTAGTAACAATTTAATTGCAATATTAGTTTTTGTGTTTCAAAAAATCAATTTAAATGACAAATCAACAACCCTTGAAAAAGCGTTTGGTAAGGTTAATATCTTCCAAAGAAGCCCATGTGCCATTCATTGACGCAATCCATGGACTCTCTTTTGATGATTGCATTTTAAAACCCCAGGGTGTACCCTATTCCATTTACGATTTGGTATTCCATTGCAAGGTAACTCAATGGGATATCTTACAATATGTAAAAAATCCTCATCATATTTCACCTGAATGGCCATTAGGATATTGGCCGGAGAAAAACCACCACCCCAGTAGAAAAATATGGCAAGACAATATAGATAACTTTTTGTCTGACCAAAAGGACATGATAAACATCATCGAAAATCCTAATACTGATTTGTTTGAGATTTTTCCAAATGGAAGTGGGCACGATCTTTTCCGGGAAATTATGGTGTTATGCGACCATAATGCCTATCATCTGGGCCAAATCGTATTGATCAGGAAAATGCAGAATTTGTGGGGCAATTGAATTAAGAAGGGATAAGTGAAAAATAAACTCTTCCGAACTTATTTTTCACTTAAAGAAGGCCAGACACTTATTTATTTTTAAGATCAGTTACTTCCTTTCTTACTTCATGAGCAAGGTCTTTCACCTGTAACATAGCTTTTCTCAAGCGGGTTCCTGCTGCTTTGTTGCCTTTGCTGAAAAATTTGTCTGCATCACCTTCTACTGAAGTCAGGATTTCCTTAATTTCATTAAATTTTTTCATAGTTTTAAAATGTTTAACGGGTTATATAATTAGTATCAAAATATTTGCTAAACTTAAAATTGTCGGTTCGTAAAATGACAAAAATTATGCTTTTACCAGCATTTTAAACGCCTTTTCTCAAAACACAACCTAAAATAATGCAAAAAAAACTTAAACATCAAGCTTTCAGGGCAAAATATTGAAAAAATATTTGATTCCAGCATATTAAAACCCTGTTTTTTTAAAGAATAACACTTATGTTATATTTTTAATAGCAATATTCATATTGCTTATCTGGTGGATCTAGAGCCTATTGGCATTTTGGGCGAAATAAATTATTATTACAGTTTCCAGATAAATATGCAAGCTCAACGAGCAATTCAAAACAAAAACTATTGATGAATTTAAAAAATCTGAATATCGCTGAAGGATTTTCACTTAGCCGGATAGTGACATTCCCAATTGTAATCTTATTGGTAGTATTGGAAATGAGGGAAGTGGTTGCATGGTTTTATATTATAATGTTCTCAACAGATTTTATAGATGGATTTTTTGCCTATTTCTATAATATGGAAGGCAAACGACGAGCTCAATTAGATACTTTGGGAGATATATTATATATATTGGCAGGATTGTTTGGATTTTATGTGTTCGAACACTCATTTTTTGTGAGTCATCTCTTTTGGATATTGTTGATCGCTTTTCTTTACCTCATCCAGTTTCTGATCAGTTATTTCCGGTTCAGGCAACCCAGTTTATTTCATACCTACCTTGCAAAGCTAGCCACCACTTTTCAGGTGGTGTTTATTTGTTTCATGTTTTTTTTCCATGCCAATGAAATTATCTTTTTTATTGCCATCGGGTTTAGTGTTCTTGAAGTAATAGAAGAAATTGTAATGGCAATAAGGATAAAAAAATGGAAAGAAAATGTGAAAGGCTGGTGGGATATGGACAAAAAAAATGAAGGCACCTGAATAAAACCGGATGCCTTCACAAATGATATTTAATTTTTTCCTTTTATTTATCTTCAACCAAAAATTTGTAAATAGTAGTTGATGAATAAGTTTCTTCCGGACTTACAACCACTGTTGGAAAGTTTTCCTGATTGGGAGAATCAGGAAAATGCTGGGTTTCCAAACAAAAACCTGTACGATAATCGTATGATTTACCGCTTTTACCAGAATCACCGCCAGCCATAAAATTGCCACCATAAAATTGAATTCCAGGTTCGGTAGTATAAACTTCCATCACACGACCGCTTTCAGGCTCAGTTATTTTTGCAGCAAGGGTCATTTCATCTTCGTTAGGCTTGTTAAGCACAAAATTGTGGTCATAACCTCGGCCATACTTCAATTGTTGATGTTCGCTCTCTATGTCTTGACTTACAGGTTTTGGATTTCGAAAGTCAAAAGGTGTCCCTTCTACCGGAGCCAGTTCTCCTGTTGGAATCAAGGTTTGATCAACCGGTGTATAATAATCGGCATTGACCATCAGTATATGATCATTAATAGTTTTTCCAGAGCCTTCACCTGCCAGATTAAAATAAGCATGATTGGTCAAATTGACCACTGTTTTTTTATCAGTTGTGGCACTATATTCAATCCTCAGCTCGTTTTCATCATTTAATGAATAAGTGACATTGATGTCCAGGTTTCCGGGATATCCTTCGTCCATATCTGGAGAGAGGTATTGAAGTTTCAACTCGGTAGCTGAATTTCCTTCAACATTCCATACTGCTTTGTGATAGCCGAATGCCCCACCATGTAAATGATTTACACCATCATTTGTAGGGAGCGAATATTCATTGCCATCAATGCTAAATTTGCCTTTCGCAATACGATTGCCGTAACGACCAATTAGTGCCCCGAAATATTGTTCAGGAAATTTTTTATAATCATCAATGGTATTATAACCTAAATTGATATCATCAAAATTACCTTCTTTGTCAGGAACAATGATGCTCACGATGCGACCACCATAATTTGTAATGGCTATTTTTACGCCATTATTGTTCTCCAACACGTATAACCCAACAGGTGAACCATCAATAGTGGTTTCAAAATCTGCAGGATCTACATTAAGGGTGGATTCTTTTTGTTCATTTCCTGGTGAGCAGGAAAGCAAAAATACCGATGGAAATAAAAATGTTAGGAAAAGTTTTTTCATATTGTTAGCATATTTTGATTACAACACCAATTTTACAAAAATAACAGTTCATTGTAAATAGAATAGCACATTATTTAAGAATAGTCGCTTAAGCTTATGTTTTTTCGTTTTTGAATTTTACAATTTGCTTTATCAATACTTGCATTTAATGCAAAACCCGTTAATATAATAACAGAAATTAGAAATAGCCATACCATGAAGGCAATCATGGCACCAATTGACCCATATAATTTATTATATGTACCAAAATTACTAATATAGAATGAAAAAGAATAACTCACTAAAATACTACACATTGTAGCCAAAACAGCTCCCGGTGATAAAAACTTCCATCTATCATGTACCGCCGGGGCAACATAAAATATGGTTGAAATAGAGACGAGGAAAATAATGATCATCACCATAAAACGAATAGAAACAATCGCAAAATACATATAATCCTGAGTAAGCAGACCCATTTCTTTTAAATTTTGTAAAGTGGATTGTCCAATGATCAACAGTATTACAGCAATGAAAAGAGTTGTAGATAATATAATGGTCAGAAAAGTGGCAATTAACAAAGTTTTAAAATACCCCCTATTATCCCTCGTGCGGTAACACCGGTTGAATGCTTTGATCAGCGACATCATCCCGTTTGTGGATAGATATAATGCTAAAATTGCACCTAGAGACAATAATCCCCCCCTTTTGTGACTCATAATATCTTCTAATGTATATGATGCAGCTTCAAATACAGAAGGTGGCATTACATCACTAAAGAAGTCCATCACATTGCTTTCTGAAAACTCAGGAAAGAATTGTTGGATATACGGTATAAGGGTAATCATAAAAATGATGGCAGGAAATACAGCCAGGGTAAAGTTAAATGCCACCCCTCCTGCCCTTTCGATGATGTCGTTCCGTTCAAAATCCTGAACAAATTCATTACCGACCTGGTATAGTGATGTCCCTCTTTTATTTATTTTGATATTGTCGAGATATTTGACCAGCTTATTTATCCACTCACAGCCGTTTACATATCTGATAAACTTATTCTTCATTAAAATAAGGTTTCAGTAAATTCGCCACTTCACGCGGTGCATGACACGGACGACCATTTGTCTTGTCTATAAATACCAACGTGGTTTCACCAGTGTTTATTAGCACTTCTGCTTCATTAAACACTTCATAATTAAAAATGATTCTGCTTTCTGGCAAGGCATGAATGTAAGTTTTGACAGTTAATAGATCATCATATTTAGCTGGTCGGATATACTTGGTCTTCAACTCGACTACCGGCATCAATATACCTTCTTTTTCCAAACCTTTATAGGTCAATCCAATTTGCCGTAAAGCTTCTACACGGGCCACTTCATAATAAGTTGCATAATTCCCATAATACACCACCCCCATCTGATCCGTTTCGGCATACCTTACTCTAATATTGGTTTCAGCAGTAAACATCTTTAATTTATCAAAAACGAAAAGCAATATTATTGTAAAAGTTTTATAATAATAAATAATTACATGGAGTTTTACCGATGATCTGGTTAATCTTTAATGAAACCATGTAATCTTTCTATAATAAAAGATTGCATCCAAGGGATACACAAGAATACTGAAGAAATTCAATGGAAATATAAACAGCAATTATTGAAGACTGCATAACTTAATGATTTGTAGAAACTAAATTTATAAATTGGGGAGTTGCAATTAGGATCGAACCAAAAAAGGGACCGGTTTGAAACCAATCCCTTTCATTAAAAACAACACCTCAAAAACAAACGACTATCTTATCTGCCTGTCAACAGATATATCTTGAATATTAAAATATTTTTCTACAGCATTATAATCCGAGAAATCCAGATTCACCTCAGGATTGTTAAAGAATTTGGCAGGAATGACCACGATGCGAATAACCTGATTCAGCATATATGCAGAACCCATATTGGAGATCGGAAATTCAGCATCCAGAAATAGCTTCACATCCACGGTAGTGAAATCGTAGTTATATTGAAACAGACCATTATTGGTTAATATCGACTGTGGCAATGCCCGCCAGACATCTAAATCATCCTTCACTTCCCAGAGTAAATATGCCTGTATCACTTCATCTTCATACATGGTGAAGTTGTCTGGAAGATCAATAAATACTTCATAATCAGGAGCTACAAAATCCACAGTATACTCAAATGTGTAAGCATTTTCACCATCAACTCCATCATAACCTGGAGGGCCTTGGGGGCCTTGAGGTCCACGAGGTCCTTCAACAGGATCGCTACAAGAAAAGAAAATGGAGCTAAAGATGAACAGGTAAATTAAAAGTTTCATAATCATTGAAGTTTGGTGAACAATCTGTAATGTTTTATACTACTCAAAGCTTATGCCAACAAATCATAAATAACTAGAGTATTACCAAAACCAATCTTAAAAGGACTGAAACTCAGAGACATAAGTTTAGAAAAAAAGACATAAAAACATATATTTGAATACTTTAAGGAGTTCAAAAGTTTTATATTCGACCAGTTATTGCCAGTCCCATTTCACTGTCGGAGAGCATTATTTAAACAATGCCGATCTACTTAAGTAATATCTTTATTTAATCTTTCTATCATTTCATTATATGGAAAATATATTTTTTGATTCATGGGAAAGCATTATCAGGACATTTGTAGTTACCATTATGGCTTACCTGGCCATGATCTTTATGCTCCGGATTTCCGGAAAACGGACATTATCAAAAATGAATGCTTTTGATTTTATTGTTACCATTGCACTGGGATCAACTTTAGCCTCTGTAGCACTCAATAAAAATGTAGCCCTTGCAGATGGTGTACTGGCTTTTTTTATTCTTATTTTTCTTCAATTTCTTTTTACATGGCTTTCTGTCAGGATAAAATCCATAAAAAAATTGGTCACCAGTAAACCAACACTATTATTATATAAAGGCGTACTTGATAGTGACATATTGAAACAGGAAAGAATTACGATCGAAGAAATTTATATGTCTGCTAGAAAAAAAGGGATCACAGATCTGAGCCAAATTGATATTATTGTATTAGAAACTACCGGTGATATTACAGTGATACCTAAAATCGGGAATAAAACAGAAACCATGAGTGATGTAACCAATTTCAACAGGTAGTAAACTTATGATCACCCCGATAAACCCGGGATCCACCCAACCATCATTTAAATAACCTGGCAGCATTCAATGCCTGTTGATATTTTCGAGCATACCTCATATGTTCATTCAAATTGGTAGTAAAATGATGATAGCCTGAAAAATCTTCCTTCGCAACCATATATAAAAAATTATGCTGTGCATAGTTTAAGGTGGCATCAATAATCCGGATGTGAGGCAGGCTGATTGGCCCCGGAGGCAATCCGGCATATTTATATGTATTATAAGGAGAGTCGATTTCCTTATGTTTATTGAGAATCCGTCGAAGTGTAAAATCTCCAGCCGCATATTTCAATGTTGGATCTGCTTGTAAAAGCATTCCCCTTTTCAACCTGTTGATATATAAACCGGCAATTATTGGTGCTTCATCATATTTGCTGGATTCGGATTCGACGATAGATGCTAATATCATCACTTCTACTGGCGTTAACCGCAACTGCTGTGCTTTTTCCAGACGTTCTGCATTCCAAAACTGATCATACTCTTTTTTCATTCTGTCCAATAAATCTTTTGCCTTTATCGTCCAGTATACTTCATAAGTATTGGGAAGAAACATACACTTTATGGTGTACTGATCAAATCCATATTCTTCCTGGATTTGGTTATCATTAATTAGACTTAAAAATTCCTCTGACGAAATTTCAATCTGGTCTGTAATCTTTTCAGCAAGATCATTTATTGTCCGAACATTATTAAATGTGATGTCAACAGGTGTTTGATTGCCAGACCTGAGCAATGTAATTGCTTCCCGGTTCGACATATTAGTTTCCATTTTATACCTACCTGGTTTTACCAATTGGTCGTATTTCATCAATTTACTCAAAAAGCTAAAAGAAACAATATCTTGAACGATATCACCTTCATACAATAAATCCTGCACCTGACTAAAAGTAGCTCCGGTAGGAATATAAATAAAACTCGGATCTTTATTCACCAGTACATTGGGAGAATACACCGTTTGATACGCATAAAACCCAAAAGTTGTAAGCAACACACTAAAAATTACTATACCGATAATCAGTATTTTCCGGCCTCTCATCATCAATTTTTAAAGTTCATTACGATCTGGTCCATGCCAGAATAAACGGAATATAAACATTAGTTAATAAAAACAGATTTATTATCATGGATATTGCCACATTAATTGTGCAATTTTACAATAATTCTAAAATATTTCTAAATCGGAAAACGGTAACTCAAGATAATAGTTCGAAAACCAAAAATCATGGCAGCTGATTTTATTAAACTGTATGAAGAAAATCCTGAAGAAAAAAAAATTCTCAGGATCGTAGAAATTCTGAGAAATGGTGGAATCATCATATATCCTACTGATACGGTTTATGGTCTGGGATGTGATATTTTTAATCCAAAAGCCATCGAACGACTTTGTAGGTTAAAAGGTATCAATCCGAAGAAAACACACCTTTCTTTTATATGTTACGACCTTAGCGATATCGCCACTTATGCCCGTAATATCAACACACCGGTATTCAAACTCATGAAAAAAACCCTGCCCGGACCATTCACATTTGTTCTGAAAGCAGGAAGTAATGTACCTAAAATTTTCCAATCGAACAAAAAAACGGTAGGCATACGGGTTCCTGACAACAATATTCCCCGTCAAATTGTAAAGGAACTGGGAAATCCCATTATCACCACCTCTATTAAAGATGATGACACACTGATTGAATATACTACAGACCCCGAGCTGATCTATGAAAAATTCAGTGAAACTGTAGATGCTGTAATTGATGGTGGTTATGGCGACAATTCTCCTTCTACAGTGATTGATTGTACTTCAGATTCATGGGAAGTTATCAGGGAAGGGAAAGGGGATTTGAATCAATATCTGACGGTTTCTTAAATTTCCACCGCTTATGCGACCATAACCAATCAGAAGGGTTCCGGCGAATATCTTGCTCAAGTTTTTCTGCAAAATTTGCCAGGATATAATTTTCCTCACCATCAAATGGAGGTTCGGCAATTTCATCAAAGAATAATTCATAGTATCCTCTTTTAATCCGCCTCATATTGATGTATACTACCGGATACTTAAACTTTCTGGCCATCTTTTCACCACCCGTAAAAAAAGCCGTTTCTTGGTTTAAAAAATTTCGCCAATAGCGGTTTTCACTTCTGGCCGGACTCTGATCAGCAATAACACCTATGCCCGAAACGGTATTTCTCATCTTTACCAATTGTTTCAGCACATGGTTTTTATCTACAGGCAAAGCACCGAAAACCGACCTCACTTCTCTCATGAATTTATCGATCTTTTTGTTGGATTGCTTTTTGTAAATCACTACCATTTTAGCACGTAAATAAACGGAGCAACCCAGTCCGATCCATTCCCAGTTACACATATGCGACACCATTGCTATAAAAGAGACCTGCTGATCAAAATACCTGTCGGCGATATGAAGATTTGTCGGGATGATCCTCTTTTTCAATTCTTTTTCGGAAATGGTAAATCCTTTAATGATCTCTGCCACAATATCGGCAAAGTTTTTATAAAAACCTTTCGCGATCTTTTGAATTTCTTTTTCACTTTTTTCAGGGAACGCGCCCCTAAGGTTGTTCAATACCACCTTTTTTCTATACCTGACCACATAGCAAGAGATAAAATACAGAAAATCGGCCAACCTGTACAACACGCTTAAAGGCAGCCTTGAAATAAGTTTTAATAAAAACATGAACTGAGCTTTTATAATAATGAGAATGTAAAAATAAAGAAATTACTATTTTTGGGAACTAATGAAAGGAATTATTGTATAACTATGGGTGAAAGAAAAGACATACTGATCGACTTACATTATCTTCCTTCGCTGGAGTTTTTTGCTGCAATCATATCAGCCGGGGTGGTGACGATCGAAGCTCATGAACATTATCAGAAGCAATCTTACAGAAATAGATGCACCATTCTTGGTGCTAATAAAATTCAGACATTATCAATACCGATACAAAAGACTGACCCTAAAATTCTAATAAAAGATGTGAAAATAAATTATACCCAAAAATGGTCGGTTGAACATTGGCGATCGATCTGTTCAGCTTATGGCAAGGCTCCATTCTTTGAATATTATGCCCCTTTTTTTGAAAATATTTTCATAAAACGCCCCAAATACTTGTTCGAGTTTAATTATCAATTACTGACATTATGTCTGAAACTGTTGGGAGTAAAAAAAGAAATTGGATTTTCTGGTCAGTATCAAAAAAAAATTGATCAGAACATTTTTGATGCCAGAGGGCTGATCACACCGAAAAAAAACTATTCGGACAATAAATTATATTGCCCGGCGTCATATTATCAGGTTTTTGGCAAAGAGTTTGTCCCAAACCTGAGCATTGTAGATCTTCTGTTTTGTGAAGGAACAAATAGTAAATCAATATTAAATAATTCAATCACATCAAACTGAACAATCGCAATTGTTAATACGTTTTATAATTGATTTCCAAATATGAATATAAATTCATGAAAAATTGGTTATATTACGAGATAAAAATTATTTTTACACATATCAATTAATTGCTTAAATATGGAGGCAAAATTCTCAAATAGAGTAAAAGAAGTAATCTCATTGAGCCGGGAGGAAGCCTTGCGTTTGGGGCATGACTATATTGGCACAGAACACCTGCTTTTAGGGATGATCAGAGAGGGGGAAGGCGTAGCAATAAGCTTGTTGAAGAAGCTGGGAGTTTCTCTGGAAGAACTGAGATTATCTGTAGAACAAGCCACTAAAGGTACTGCTACCAATAACGTAAAGAACCTTGCCAATATTCCATTGACACGACAATCTGAAAAGGTATTAAAGATCACTTACCTGGAAGCAAAGATATTCAAAAGTCAATTGATTGGAACCGAGCATTTGTTGCTGTCGATCCTTAGGGATGAAGACAACATAGCCACCCAAATATTGGAAAAATTTGATATCAATTACGATGTAGTGAAGGAACTTTTAGAATACCAGACAGATCATCCGATGGGTTCTTCGGATACCGACGATCCGGATGAAGACTCATCCAGAATATTCAGCAGTGGTTCATCAGGCAGGGAATCTTCTTCTTCGAAAGGAGCTGAAAAATCCCGGACACCTGTATTGGACAATTTTGGCAGGGACCTGACAAAATTTGCAGAAGATGGCCGTTTGGATCCGATAGTTGGCCGGGAAAAAGAAATTGAACGAGTAGCGCAAATACTTAGCCGAAGAAAGAAAAACAATCCTATTTTAATTGGCGAACCAGGTGTGGGTAAAACAGCTATTGCTGAGGGTCTTGCACTGAAAATCGTTCAAAAGAAAGTTTCACGGGTTCTGTTCGGCAAAAGAGTAGTCACCCTCGACCTTGCATCATTGGTAGCAGGTACAAAATATCGCGGCCAATTTGAAGAAAGAATGAAAGCGGTGATGAACGAACTGGAAAAATCACCGGAAGTCATTCTGTTTATTGATGAATTACATACCATTGTGGGTGCAGGGGGAGCTTCCGGATCTTTGGATGCTTCCAACATGTTTAAACCTGCATTGTCCAGGGGAGAAATCCAATGTATAGGAGCTACTACACTGGATGAATATCGCCAATATATTGAAAAGGATGGTGCATTAGCCAGAAGGTTTCAGGTAGTAATGATTGACGCTACTACGCCAGAAGAAACCATGGTCATTCTGAACAACATCAAAGAAAAGTATGAAGATCACCACCATGTGATTTATACACAAGAAGCAATTGATGCTTGTGTAAAGATGTCTGACAGGTACATTAGCGACAGATTTTTACCTGATAAAGCCATTGATGTACTTGATGAAGCTGGTGCTCGTGTTCACATTAACAACATTCACGTTCCGGAAAATATAGTTAAACTGGAAGAGTCAATTGAAAACATTAAGAAGGAAAAGAACAGGGTTGTAAAAAGCCAGAAATACGAAGAAGCTGCCCAGTTGAGAGATAAAGAGAAGAAGCTACTTGATCAACTGGAAGCTGCTAAAAAGAAATGGGAAGAAGAAACCCGTACCAAAAGATACACTGTAGATGAAGAAAGTGTAGCTGAAGTAATTGGTATGATGACAGGCATTCCTACCAAACGTATCGCGCAAAACGAAAGCCTGAAATTATTGGGAATGCGTGAAG
>JAEWLI010000054.1 GCA_023393375.1 Bacteroidota bacterium | reverse complement strand
TTCATTACGGTCAGGTTTCTGGTCAATTGAGCGATTTCATCTTCTTTATTTCTAGCCCAATCTTCAGCATTTTTCAGAAATTCTGGTAAAGTTAACTCCATATTCCATTTAAGGATCACTGAGATTACCACCATAAAACACAAAACTATGATAATGGTCAACAGTACGGGAGTTAAGCTTAAACCCGTTTGATTTATAATCGATTTTATTTGGAGTCTATCCAATAACAAAATAAATATTATCGGACCAACAATGAATCCCCCAATCGCTGTAAAACCCTGAAAAATAAAAAGAGCAAGCCGCTCTTTATCGTTTAAAGTTTCCTGATTCACCAATAGTTGCAACTCTTGACCGTTGATATTTGTAATAACATCAATGAGTGGAATTGCCATTTGTGAGAGTATTATGGCAGCACCCATACAAACAAGTATGATAACAGGTATGGAAAGCCAGGGGTTCATACCACTGGTAAGAGGGAATCGATTATCATATTTATTCATAAAGATGTAATTTTGCAGCTAAAATCATAAAAAGTGGTCAAAATAGGAAACCTGGAGCTGGAAGATTTTCCGTTGTTATTGGCACCTATGGAAGATGTAAGTGATCCTCCATTCAGGGCTTTATGTAAAGAACATGGTGCTGACCTCATGTATACGGAATTTATTTCGTCAGAAGGGCTAATTCGGGATGCGGGAAAAAGTTTGAAAAAACTGGATATCTATGATCACGAACGTCCAATAGGGATACAGATATTTGGCGATAAGATTGAATCGATGAGAGAAGCTGCAGCGATAGCAGAAGCAGCAAATCCTGAACTGATTGATATAAATTATGGTTGTCCGGTAAAAAAAGTTGCATGTAAAGGTGCTGGAGCTGGCATTTTACTTGATCTACCCAAAATGCAATCGATGACACAGGAAATAGTAAACCGGGTAAAATTACCTGTAACTGTAAAAACACGATTGGGTTGGGATGAGCAAACCATCAAAATAATTGAAGTTGCCAAACGCCTGCAGGATGTTGGTATAAAAGCCCTCACCATACATGGCCGTACCCGGAGCCAAATGTATAAAGGTATTGCCAATTGGGATTTCATTGCAGAAGTAAAAAACTGCCAGGATATTCATATTCCTATTTTTGGAAATGGGGACATTGATTCACCTCAAAAAGCTTGGGAGTATAAAGAAAAATATGGTGTGGACGGGATCATGATCGGAAGAGCCTCAATAGGCTATCCCTGGATTTTCAGAGAGATCAAACATTTCTTTCGTACAGGATTTGCACACGAACCACCATCTATTGATGAAAGAAAAGAAGCAGTCAAAAAACACCTTCGTCTTTCGGTTGAATGGAAAGGCGAAAAGCAAGGATTATTGGAAATGCGAAGGCATTATTCCAATTACTTCAGAGGGATAAATGGATTTAAACCCTTAAGAATAAAACTGGTTCAGTCTGAATCATATCAAGAGATAATCGAATTGATGGAGCAAATGGATTATAGCAGTAATCAAGTTTAGGGTGGAATTGAAAATATTTTAAAACTATAATAAAAATTTAGAAATATTTTGAATATCAAAGGAACTTTTGACCTGTATTTTTACGTTCATACAAAGTAATTGTTATTTATGTTTAATTTTTTAAATCAGCAAAATATGGAATTTTCCAATTTAATTTCAACCAGTATACCGAGTAATGTCGTAGATGAAATTTTGAAAGCCATAAACGACATCGATAAAAAATTACCCGGGTTGATCACACTTACCAAAGAACAAAAGGATGCATTACCTCAAACAGGTGAAGATGCCGAACCGTTTTTATATTTGGTTTTGCAAAAGGCAAAAGAAAATCCAGAATTGATCCCTTCTGGAATTGATCTGGATGAAATAAATAAGGATGTGGATCTTATTCAGGCACTTAATAGAATTTTGGAACCATTAAAGACACTTGTACAGAAATTGGAAGACAGTGCATTGTTAGCTGGTAGTGAAGCTTACATACCTTCGCTGTTTTTACATAACATCATGAAAAATACGTCACGGTTGCCTAAAAATACAACCACAGAATTTCCACATCACAAGAATCTGTTGAAAAAAGAAACGACAGATCAAACAATGGAGATAGAAAATATTGCATAGCAATTAATTATATTAGTTGAGTAATTAGGTTAATAATCACAAAAATGCCACTTTTATAAGTGGCATTTTTTTTAATAATTTTCCTGATAATTAAAAATCACATAATTTTAGGTGGGAATTGAATAGAGACAGTATAATAAAGTGAAAAAATTTGTAGTTGGTTTATGGGTCTGCCTGGTAATATGTGGTTCCTTGTCTGCAGCAGAGGAGGAGCTGATACCCATAGTAGATTTACGTCAGGAATGGTTGATATTTGATCAAAAAAATAATGTTTATCTCCCTTTGATAGACAATGATCTCGAAGATGTGATTGCCGTTAACTTTTCGGTCGATCCGGATATCTATAAAAATTATTATCTATATATACATACACCTGCTGGAACTTCATTATTTATCAACCAAAAGATCATTGATTATTCAGAAAATAAAAAAGAATGGTTAATGAATATTGACAGCCTTAGGTCAATTTACCATAGCCAAGGATTGTTTTTTACGCTCTACATACCCAATGTTTCTGATGATGTTAATTTAATTACGGCAATCGTCAGACCTGCATCAGAAAATAATGTTGGGATTTCTGGATTAAGTGATTTCAGTTTCTTATCCCGGAGAGCTCAGACCATAATTACTGATTTTTTTGTTTTTGGTTTAGTGATGCTATTGATTATGTATGCCATTATTGTCAACCTGTTTTTTAAGAAGTTAAGCAGTTTTTATGATTTATCCAGAACATTATCCCTTAATATTAGGGAAGAAGTAACCTTCAAGGGAAAAATATTTGATGGTGCAAATACACCCATATTGATAGCATACAGTTTTCTACTGTCCTATATTGGCATTATACTCATTCACTTTCTTGAGATTTATCAATTGCCACTCAGGCAATTTGGGATGATGGCTCTATCCTGGATGGTATTGGCTTTTCTAATATTTTTATTTTTTATTCTTAAATATTGGCTATTATTGTTGGTTGGGGGGTTATTCAAATTGCCAATTGTCAATCGACACTACCTCGAATACCTGCGTATTTCTAAAATTTTTTTTACACTGATATTTATATTCATACTTGTGGCTTATTTCGCTGGGGGGGTAGATATCGGTATAATCGGAAAATGGATTAGGGATTTGATCATCATCTTCCTGATATTAAGGGTGTTATTATTATATTTTAAATTTATACGATCATCCTCTTTTACAAATCTATACTTATTTTCTTATCTTTGTAGCACAGAAATATTGCCTATGGTCGTGGGTTTAAAAATTTTATTAGACTAATAAAAATTTTGAAGATATAATAAGGTGAAGCATGATAAAAACTGAAAAGGAAAGATTACTGGAAGTCAAAAGCATTCTGGTTTCTCAACCCGAGCCCAAAGACGCTAATTCCCCTTACTTACTGTTAAAAGAAAAATATAATTTAAATATTAATTTCAGGCCATTCATTCAGATCGAACCAGTGCCTGTAAAAGATTTCAGAAAGCAGAAGATTGATATTCTGGCTCATACTGCTGTCATCTTCACCAGTAGAAATGCAGTAGATCATTTTTTCAATATTTGTAAAGAAAGCCGGATTGAAATGCCTGCCGAGATGAAATATTTCTGCATCTCAGAACAAACATCAAATTATTTACAGAAATACATTACGATCAGAAAAAGAAAAATATTTACGGGATCACGGACAGCTGGGGATTTGATTGAAATATTAAAAAAGCATAAAGGAGAGAAATTTATCTTTCCCTGTTCTAATATTCGTAAGAATGATATTCCAGATTTTCTGAAAAATAATGGTTTTGAATATAGCGAAGCAGTCATCTATCTTACTGTTGCAAGCAATCTTTCTGACCTCAATAACGTTAATTATGATATAATAGCGTTCTTCAGTCCGTCAGGAATTAGCTCATTATTTGTAAATTTTCCTGATTTTCAGCAACAAAACACAAGAATAGCAGCCTTTGGTTCGAGTACAGCCAAAGCTGTGAAAGACGCCGGACTGATATTGGATATACAAGCACCGTTGCCCAATGCACCATCAATGACCGGGGCTTTGGAACTATATATCCGGAAAGCTAATGGCATTGATTGAAGTTACAATTGTATAAATTTGATTATTACAGTACATGCATTACTTTTATTGCAACTTTGATACTGCAATACACGAATAATTATTTGTAATTTCAGGGTTGTAAATTTCATTGTAATGAGAAAGATCTTTCTTACTGTATTTTTTTTAGCAATTGTATTCACCAGCACACAGGTCTGCGCCCAGCAAGATCCACAATTCAGCATGTACATGTTAAATCCGTTATATTACAACCCTGCATTTGCCGGTGTGGAAGGTATAACTAAAATGACAGTAATGCATCGAAACCAGTGGATGGGTTACTCCACCGCATTTGATGGTGGAGGAGGTGCCCCAACCACGCAAGTGGTTAGCCTGACAACTCCTGTATTAAGAATGAGGAGTGGTGTAGGGGTTCATGTGGTAAATGATAAATTAGGTCCACTTCATAATATAGACGCAAAGGTATCCTATGCTTATCACCTTGCGATCAATGAAACAAAATTGAGCTTTGGGCTCAGTGCCGGCATTTATTCGCAAGCAATCAATAAAAGTTATTATCGCTATAATGACGTACCTGATCCAATTGTGAGTATGTTGGAAGAATCACAAATCAGACCCGACATGTCTGGAGGTGTCTATTATCGTGCTCAAAAGTATTTTGCCGGGGTAAGCTTTAGTCACCTTACCAAATCGGAATTTGATTTTGCTGCTGACGATCTAAAGAATGCACTGGAAAACCACATGTTTGTCACTGCTGGATATGACTATGAATATAATTACGATTTAACCATCACATTTTCAGGATTACTAAAAAACGTTAACCTTAATAGCACCTCATTTGAGTTGAGTGCCATAGGTTATTATAAAGATAAATTTTGGGGCGGGCTTTCTTATCGTCAATCCGAAGCAGCCATAGCCATGTTGGGATATAGTTTGTTTAAAGATAATTCTTTAAGGTTTGGTTACGCATTTGATTATGTGATAAATCATCCAGAAGCTAAAGCACCTACTTCTCATGAATTTTTATTAAGTTATTCCTTGCCTGTGGCAAGTGGAGACGGAAAAAAACCAGTGAGAACTCCAAGGTTCAGACATCAATAACAAACAATCTGATATCCAATCGGTTACGGATTTACAGGTGAATAAAACAGCGATTTTTAATACTCTGGTTTCACAATAAAACTTACATATCACAGTTTTTATAGATATTAGAGATAAATCGTTAGGATTGAAATGATAAATTTGAGTCTGTTTTGTAACAGGAATTGAAAATTCAATATTAAACAGGGTGTGTTATGAATAAAATTTTTGTAAGGCTAAGGACTATTGCTATAGTCATAATAGTCGTATTAGTATCTCAGAGTTGCGGACTTTTTGGCGGAGGTGGCTTCGACGATCGCGGAGAGCTCGTAGGAGTTCAGGGCAGAGAAGGTTGGGCCATGACTGTTCCTTATGGAATGGTAGCCATTCCCGCAGGAACCTTTCACATGGGGCAAGCCGACCAGGATGTCGCTGCTACTCAAATTAATTTCAACAAACAAGTAACGATCGGTAGCTTCTATATGGATGATACCGAAATTACTAATAATGAGTACCGTCAATTTGTTGATGCCATGCTCATGGATTCTATTCAATCACTTGGTGAAAGCTACATTATGACAGCTCTTCATCCCGATACCGCCGTTTGGGTTCGGGATTTTGCGCATCATATGGGCGACCCAATGATGATTTATTATTATTCTCATCCCGCTTTTGACCATTATCCAGTAGTAGGTGTAAACTGGAAGGCAGCAAAAGTATTCTGCCAATGGCGTACTGAATATCTCAATGATTATAGGTATAGTAAAGGCCTGTTTCCTATGCCTAACTTCAGGTTGCCATCAGAAGCAGAATGGGAATATGCTGCCAGAGGTGGTCGTGATATGGCAAAATACCCTTGGGGAGGCCCCTACATTAGGAACTCAAAAGGTTGTATGTTGGCCAATTTTAAACCTGGCAGAGGCAATTATTACGATGACGGATTTCAGTACACTGCACCTGTAGCTTCATTCTTCTCCAACGATTTTGGCTTATACGATATGTCGGGCAATGTAGCAGAATGGTGTGAAGATGCCTACGATCCATCAGCCTATTCAATTGTTTGGGATTTGAACCCTACCATGTATGACGATAATGAACCCCGGAAAATTATAAGAGGTGGTTCATGGAAAGATATCGCTTACTACCTTGAAACAGGTACAAGGACTTTTGAATATGAAGATACTGCGAGGGCTTTCATAGGTTTCAGATGTGCAATGACCTACCTAGGAAGATCAGCAGGCAATGAATTTTAAAACTCTAACTACATTATTTAATAATATCACTTATAGTATCACTTAAAAACAGACGAAAATGAGCAGGAAAAAAGGCGGTTTTACCGAATTGTTTTACACTACAATAATGCCAAAAATATATGGGATTGGCGCAGCTATTGTAATTGTTGGTGCATTGTTTAAGATTCAGCATATCCCTGGTGCTGGTATTATGTTAGGTATTGGCTTAGGTACTGAAGCAATTATTTTCTTCCTAAGTGCCTTTGAACCACGTCATGAAGACCTTGATTGGTCTAGAGTTTATCCAGAACTCGCAGAAGATTATGAAGGCACAGCAGTGGCAAGAACACGTGGAAATGGTGAATCAGTGACTAAAAAACTTGATCATATGCTGGAATCTTCAAAATTTGGCCCTGAGTTAATTGAAAGCCTTGGCAATGGCATGAGAAGATTGTCAGATTCTGTTGTTAAAATTTCCTCATTGGGAGATACAGCTATGGCAACTAATGAATTTACTAAAAATGTACAGGCTGCATCAGGATCATTACTGGAAGTTAAAAAGTCATATGAAAGCACAGCCGTATCAATGAATGAAATGGCTAATGCTTCCAAGAACACCTTAAATGAATTGACTACAGCTTCTAAAACCACTATCACTGAGTTGGGCAACGCAGGCAGGTCAGCTTCACAAGAAATAAGCAAAGCATTTGCTGACACCAAAGAATATCATTCTCAGGTTCAAGCAATGACCAAAAATTTAGGAGCATTGAATGCAGTTTATGAATTGGAACTTCAGGATGCCAATAGTCATTTGAAAAACATGAATAAATTCTATTCTAATCTGACTTCAGTACTGGAAAGTATGTCGGGAGCTAAAAAAGACACAGAACAATTTAAAGAAGAAATCGGTAAATTGACTTCCAATTTATCCTCTTTAAATAAAGTTTATGGTAGCATGCTGACAGCTATGAAAAGCTAGTAACTGTTTCAAATTATTAATTAATTTATAATTAAAAGAATATAAATAATGGCAGGTGGAAAAGAAACCCCAAGGCAGAAAATGATTGGGATGATGTACCTGGTTCTTACGGCTCTTCTGGCACTCAATGTGAGTAGTGAAACACTCCAGAAGTTTATTTTCCTTAACGACAGCCTTGAAAAACAAGTAAACGAGAATATAGCCAAGCATGAAAGCCTGGTTGCAGGAATCGAGAAACAAGTAGGTGAGTTAGGAAATCGTAACGAAGACCGGGCAGTGCTCGATAGGGCACAGAGAGTAAGACAAGCAACCACTCAAATCATTGATTATACCAACAAGGTTAAAGATGAAATGATTAGGGTATCTGGCGGAAGAGATGCAGAAGACATGTCCATAAAAGGAGCTAAAGACACCGATAAAGTGGCTACTTATATGATCAACCAAAAGAATGGGATTGAGCTTAAAAACAAACTGAATGACTATGCTTCTTATTTATCAAAAGAAATGGGAGAGCCTTATGCACCATTAGCTTATGATGGTAAAGATCATCCAGTTTATAAAAATGATAAGGAACAAAAAAACAAGGATTTCTCAACCCTTTCCTTCGAAAGTACTCCTACTGCAGCCAGCTTGGCTACGGTAACACAACTTCAAACTTTAGTAATAGAATACGAAGGCCGAGCATTGGATCAATTAGCAAAATCAGTTGGTGCAGGTGACTTAAAATTTGATAAAATCACCCCGATGGTTAGGGCGAAATCAAATATTGTTGCTGCAGGTACAAAGTATGAAGCTGAAATGTTTATTGCTGCGTCTGCATCAGGTATTGTTCCGGAAATGTATAGAAACGGGAGTAAACTTAATGTGATAGACGGAAAAGGAAAAGTAGAATTTGTTGCTACAGGTGGCACTTATGATAAAGAAGGTTTATCCAAACAAACTTATAAGGCTGAAATAAAAATCAAAGGACCAAGAGGGGATACTACTTATCAGGAAACTATTGAATATTATGTGGCTAAGCCAGTTATTCAAATTCAATCTGCCGCAGTACAAGCTCTATACCTCAATTGTGGAAATGAATTAAATGTACAGGTGCCTGCATTAGGTACTATTTACAATCCTACTTTTACTGCACAAGGAGCTTCCGCAATTCCAGGTAGCAGGAAAGGAATGGTTACTTTAGTTCCTAATTCAAGTGCAGTTACTTTGAATGTTAGCAATTCCGGGACTTTTATCGGTTCTGAAAAATTTCCGGTAAGAAACATTCCTTTACCAACAGTGGTTGTAAAAAGTGGTAATACACCTATAAATATGAGACAAGGTGTTGCAGCACCAGGACCAAGGTCGATTACTTTGGATGTAGTGCCTGATGAAAGCTTTTTATCTTTTCTTCCAAAAGATGCACGGTATAGGGTAACTGAATATGAGGTAACATTGGGACGTGGGTCACAGGCTGTTGCAAAAATTACTTCATCTTCACCAACAATCAACCTGAGCCAATTTGCTCAACAGGCTAGAGCAAATGATAGGCTAGTAATTGAAATAAAGGAAATACAGCGGATGAATTTCCGTGACCAGATTGAAAGAGTCAGGATGCCTGTATCTGCAACGGTACATACCATCCCTCTCAATTAAGTATATTTTTAAAGATAAAGCGTATGAAAAAATTTGTGTGTGTGTTGGTAATGGTGGTAGTGGCTTTCGTGGTGGAAAAGCCTGAAGCCCTGGCCCAGGAAACAGCCTCTGGCTACAATGAAAACTCCGTCAGACCTGTACATAAGGATTACATGATGTATAAAAGAAGGGTATGGCGAAGAATGGATCTTCGTGAAAAACAAAATAAACCTTTCTTTGCTTTCAACAATGAAATCACGAGGATTCTTATAGATGCCGTAAAAGATGGCAGATTATATCCTTACAAAAATGATTCTTTGAAAGAACGTATGTCAAAAGAAGAATTTCTTGAAAACCTGATGACTCCGGATTCGGAAATAGGGTTGACAGAAGATGAGAGGGCTATGGGTTTTGGAGAAGAAACCAGTAGCGGTTGGGGAACTCAAGATAATACTTGGGGTGGAACTGAAAATCAACAACCGACGGTAAACTATTTCTTTCCCAATGAAGTAGCTTTGATGACCATAGTAGAAGATGTGTTTTTTGATAGGATCAGATCACGTCAGTATTATGATATTCAAGCTGTGGAACTGGTAATACCCTCAGATAAGATACCTACAGGGCTGGAAAGAAAAGTTGGAACTTTCAAGTACATCGACATTGAAAGATTGTTCAGAAGTATGCCTGACGAAGCAATCTGGTTCAATCCTCAAAATGGGGCACAACACAGAAACCTTGCAGATGCTTTCCAGCTTCGGCTGTTCAATGCTCGGATTACCAAGGTTGAAAATCCTGATAACCTTCAAGTTGTTGACATTCAGGGTAATGGTGATTTAAAAAGAGGTTTATACGCTTCTCAGGAAATGGAATATAAGTTAATGGAATACGAACATGATCTTTGGGAGTATTGATATTATCTGAAAATAATGTGAAAAATGAAAGCCGAATCTAACGTTCGGCTTTCATTTTTTTAAAGAACTCCTTTCAATAGTTAATGAGCCTCCAGCCAGTTGTTTCCTACCCCAGCATCTACAATTAATGGCACTTCCAATGTGGCAGCATTTTGCATCATCTTTATGATGTTTTCCTTTACAAATTCTAATTCATCACGATGAGCATCAAAAACCAATTCATCATGTACCTGTAAAATCATTTTAGATTTTAGGTTATTTTTATTCATCCAATTGTGTATATTAATCATGGCTATTTTTATAATGTCGGCAGCAGTACCCTGAATAGGCGCATTAATAGCGTTTCTTTCAGCAAAACCCCTCATGGTCATATTCCGGGAATTGATATCTCTTAAATACCGTCTCCTCCCAAATAACGTTTCCACATACTCCCTTTCTTTGGCTTCACTGATCACCCTATCCATGTATTTTTTCACTGCTGGAAATTCTTTAAAGTATGCTTCAATAATGGCAGCTGCTTCTTTACGGGGGATCTCAAGCCTCTCGGATAAGCCAAATGCAGATATACCGTAAATGATACCGAAATTGGCTGTTTTAGCCTTTCTACGCATATCACTGGTTACTTCTTCCAGAGGTACACCAAATATCCTTGATGCTGTGGTCATATGAATATCCCTGCCTTCCCGGAAAGCTTCAATCATACTTTCGTCTTTGGAAATCGAAGCCATGATACGTAATTCAACCTGAGAATAATCTGCTGATATCAACTGATAATCCTCATTTCTGGGAATAAAAGCTTTTCTGATCTCTCTTCCTTTTTCTGTGCGGATAGGAATGTTTTGCAGGTTGGGGTTATTGGAACTTAATCGACCGGTGGCAGCTACTGTTTGATTGTACGAAGTATGTATACGACCGTCTGTGGGATTAATCAACGATGGTAAAGAATCGATATAGGTTGATTTGAGTTTTTGTACTTCCCGGTAGTCCAGAATTTTTCGAGCGATTTCATGATCTACTGCCAATTTCCCCAGAATTTCTTCACCGGTAGCATATTGCCCGGATCTGGTTTTTTTGGGTTTTTCTATAAGTTTCATCCTTTCGAAAAGGATTTCACCCAGTTGTTTTGGGGAAGAAATATTAAATTCACAATCTGCACAATCAAATATTTCTCTTTCAATTTTCAATGCTTCTTCCGCCAGCTCAATGGATAGAGCTTTTAAGGTACTCTTATCTACCTTCACCCCTTCTCTTTCCATTCCTGACAATACCGGGATCAAAGGTGCTTCTATTTCATCATACAATCTTTCAAGATTGTTTTCTTTTAACTTAGGAAATAATTGGTGCCTTAACTGAAGGGTTATATCAGCATCCTCTGAAGCGTATTCAGCTATTTTTTCCAGGGCAACATCTTTCATATTTCCCTGTTTCACTCCTTTTTTACCTATCAGTTCTTCGATCGGAATAGGTTTGTATTTCAAATAATTGCCTGCTAATAGATCCATACTATGACGGGCATCGGGCTCTAGCAGATAATGAACGACGATGGTATCAATCAATTTACCCCGAACATCAATACCATAGTTTTTCAGAACAAGCATATCAAATTTTAGGTTATGGCCTACTTTAATGATTTTTTCATTCTCAAAAATTTCCCGAAATTCATCCAAAATAACCTTTGCTTGTTTCGTGTCGAATGGAATTGGGAGATAATAAGCTTCATGAACCTGGTAGGAAAAAGATATTCCAACCAAAATGGCATCTATAGTATCAAGACTGGTGGTTTCGGTATCAAAACAAATTTCGGGTTGTTTCTTCAGATGCTCAATTAATGACTTTCTTTCTTCTGCGGTATTTATGATTGAATATTGATGTGTGATGGTATCAATGGAATCAAATGATGCAATTTCCTCATCCAAGTCAGCTTTGGCCGACTCTTCTCCAAAAAGTGACAATTGTTTTGGAGCAGGGGCAATCCCTGTCCCAGAATTTTGACTGAATACCCGTTTGGCAAGTGTGCGAAATTCAAGTTCTTCAAATAACTGCCGAAGTTTTTCTTCATTGTAAGCAACCACCTTGCAGTCTTCGGGAGTACATTCCAGGGGCACCTGAATATTGATCGTAGCCAATTCTTTGGATAATAAACCCTGTGCACCAAAAGTTTCTACTCTTTCGCGTAATTTACCGGTCAATTGATCTACATTGGCAATCAGATTTTCAACGGATCCATACTCGGCAATCAATTTAACAGCAGTTTTTTCACCCACACCAGGTATGCCCGGGATATTATCAATACTATCCCCCTGTAAGGCAAGAATATCCCTCACCTGGTCAACCTTTTCAATACCAAACTTTTTCCGAACTTCATTTACCCCCAATATATCCACCGCATTTCCCATATAGGAGGGTTTATACAGCAAAATATTTTCTTCTACCAATTGGGCAAAATCCTTATCAGGCGTCATCATATAAATTTTAAACCCTTCTTTCACTGCTTTTTTGGCTATAGTGCCAATAATATCATCAGCTTCAAATCCGTCAAGTTCCAATCTTCTGATATTAAATGCATCGAGAATTTGTTTTACATAAGGAATGGCAATTCTGATATCCTCAGGTTGTGCTTGTCTTTGAGCTTTGTATTCTACATATGATTCATGACGAAAAGTAGGTGCATTTGTATCAAAAGCCACTGCTAAATGCGAAGGCTTTTCTTTGAGGAGGATTTCGAGCAATGAATTGGTAAAACCTAAAGTTGCTCCTGTACTCATACCTTTAGAATTAATCAAAGGGTTTTTGCTGAAGGCAAAATGAGCACGATAAATCAATGCCATGGCATCAAGCAAGAATAATTTTTTTTCTTGGTTATCCATAAATTTTTGTGAGGATTAAAACATCAGAGTAAAAAGCAAATATATTAATCGTATATTGATTATTTCGCTTTTATAAACTGCGATTTAAATAATTGGTAAAGATAATCAGGAGGCTTAAGGGTTAAAATTAAATTTATCTGGCTTTCGTGGCAAAAATAAGGCCGTTGCCCTAATTTCGTGGATAACAATTTTTTTTGTCAATAATTTTTTAAAATAGCCTTTCATGAATATTGAACCTCAACAGATGTTTAGCAAAAGAAAGGATCATTTTGGTGAACGGGAACAGACATATATTTATGAATCGTCCTTTTTTTCGGTCATTAGGGTAATGGTATTTGTAGCCCTCCTGATTTTAGTTGTATATTTTGCCAATTCAGGAGAACCTGCCGGGATAGTGCTCACCATACTAATTCTTCTACCAGCATTTCTCATCGTACTCAAGCATCATCTTAGGAAACAATATCTGGTCAATTGGAATAAAACTCTGAAAAATATAAATGAAGATGAAATAAGGAGAATCAATTTGGATTTTTCAAATATGGATCAGGGAGAGGACTTTGTTGATAAAAATCATCCTTACGGTACTGATCTCGATTTATTTGGCAAATCTTCACTCTTTCAGCTATTGAACAGGACCATTACGAATTATGGTAGAAACAGCCTGGCTTATCTTTTAAAATTCAGATCTTCTACAGAGTTTATATTGTTACAGCAGGAGGCTGTGAAAGAAGTGGCAAAAAATCTGGATTGGCGGCAAGAGTTTCAGGCTTCGGGACTGATACAAAAAGCAAACAATCTTGATGTAAAAGGAGTGTTGGAATGGAAAAGTGGAGTTAATTTGGTCAAATCACCCAAAGGATTGATCCTGACAGGCTGGTTGATGAGAAGTTTATTTCTAATATCTATTCTCTTGGTAATATTTGGTTTTGTTTCATTTGAATGGGTGGGCATCCCTTTTCTGATTAATCTATTACTTCTTGTAAGACTAAGTAAAACCACTCAAAAGATTTATGAAAAGACCGGTGAGAGTTACAAGGTGCTGAAAGTATACGCAGCATTAATAAAAAGTGCTGAATCTTCAGAATTTTCCTCAAAAAGGTGGCAGGATTTAATCAAAGCATTTGATTTGGAAAATTCCAAAGCTTCTAAAAAAATTAAACAATTGGGCGACATAATTAATGGATTAGATGCCAGAAATGGCATGATGTACCATATATTAAATGCTTTTTTATTGTTGGATTACCATTGGGTTGGTAAAGCAGAGCAATGGAAAAATATGTACTCAGAAAATATTCATACCTGGTTTGAAGCTATCGGTGAAATTGAGGCGATCACCAGTATCGCAGGGTTCAGTTATGCCAACCCTGAATTTGTTTTCCCGACAATTGTGAGTCGGTCACACCAATTCAAGGCTATAGCTTTAGGTCATCCGCTGATTCCGAAGGATAAAAGAATATCGAATGATTTTGAACATGCCGTTGATAAACAGATCACTTTAGTGACCGGATCCAATATGTCTGGAAAAAGCACTTTCCTTCGAACTGTGGGCATCAACCTGGTGCTTGCATTGGCAGGAGCCCCGGTTTGTGCCCGTCAATTGGAATTGTCAAACATCCAACTGTTTACCAGTATGAGAACCCTGGATAATCTTGAGGAAAATATTTCTTCCTTTTATGCAGAGTTGACAAGGATAAAGCAATTGTTAGAGCTATTAAATCAAGGTGAACCTGTCCTATTTATGTTAGACGAAATTTTAAAAGGAACAAATTCTAAAGACCGGCACAAAGGAGCTGTTGCACTGACCAAACAATTAAGCAAGTCAAATGCATCAGGATTTGTCTCTACCCATGATCTGGAATTGTCTTATCTTGAAAATCAATTACCTCAGGTAAAAAATTATAGTTTCGAAAGCGACATTAGGGATGGGGATCTTTATTTTGATTATAAGATTAAACAAGGTGTCACTGAGAGTTTTAATGCCAGTATTTTAATGGAAAAAATTGGAATAAATATGGGAAAATAGATCAGGCTTAGGCCAATTAACCCTAAAAAATCTATTTTTGTAAAAAATTCATGGAATGGAGAAAAATTTTTATAGTGATTTGAAAATAGGTGTACTGGGAGGTGGTCAATTGGGACGTATGATGATACAAGCTGCCATAGATCTGAACCTGGAAATTCATGTATTAGACCCAGATAAAGATGCTCCCTGTAAAAGTATTGCTTCATCATTTCAAGTAGGTAGCATTACCGATTTTCAGACTGTTTATGATTTTGGAAAGCAATGCGATCTTATAACCATTGAGATTGAAAATGTAAATGTACAGGCTCTGACAACACTGGAAGCTGAAGGAAAAATGGTCTATCCTCAACCTCATATTATTCAAATGATTCAGGACAAAAGGTTGCAGAAGCAATTTTATCAGGACCATCAGATCCCAACAGCCCCTTTTGTTTTAACTGAAAATAAATCAGACGTAGAATTGCATACAGATTTTTTGCCCGCTGTTCATAAGTTGGGCAAAGCAGGGTACGATGGCCGGGGTGTTCAGAAATTGATGTCCAAAAAGGATTTACCACTGGCATTTGATGCACCCGGTTTGTTGGAAAAGTTCGTGGATTTTGAAAAAGAGCTTTCTGTGATAATAGCAAGGAACAAAAATGGTGAAGTTGCGGTATTTCCTGTAGTTGAATTGGTTTTTCATCCCCAGTATAACCTTGTGGAATATCTTTTTTCTCCTGCTGCCATTTCAGACGAAATTCGGTTACAAGCTGAAGATATTGCCAACAAATTGATAACCCAACTTGATATGATCGGACTATTGGCTGTAGAAATGTTTGTAACAAAAACAGGTGAAGTTCTTGTGAATGAGATTGCTCCGCGAACCCATAATAGTGGGCATCAAACCATTGAATCGAATTATACCTCACAATTTGATCAACATTTAAGAGCAATCCTCAATTTGCCTTTAGGGGCTACTACTTTAAAGATCCCTTCTGCTATGGTAAACTTATTAGGGGAAGATGGATACAATGGTATTGCAAAATATCAAGGTATTGATTCAATTTTAGGTATGGAAGGAGCTCATGTTCATCTGTACGGCAAAAAATATACAAAACCTTTTCGCAAAATGGGGCATGTTACAATTGTTGATCACGACATGCAAAGGTTAAAAGAAAAAGCTATGTTTGTAAAAGAAAACTTAACAGTAATTTCATGAATAAGCCGTTAGCAGGTATTATTATGGGCAGTCAGTCTGATTTATCGGTCATGTCAGCTGCTGCTGAAGTATTGGAAGAGTTGGGTGTACAGGTGGAAGTAACCATTGTTTCTGCACATCGAACCCCACATAGAATGGTTTCGTATGCCGAATCAGCCAAAGAGCGGGGATTAAAAGTAATCATTGCAGGTGCCGGAGGTGCAGCTCACCTGCCTGGAATGGTTGCCTCTATCACTACATTACCTGTAATTGGAGTTCCGGTGAAATCAAGTAATTCCATTGATGGCTGGGATTCTGTTTTATCTATTCTACAAATGCCTGCGGGAGTACCAGTAGCTACTGTTGCTCTGGATGGAGCAAAAAATGCAGGAATTCTGGCAGCTCAAATCATTGGTACATTCGACGAAAAGGTGGCTGATAATTTAAAGAAATTCAAAGAAAACCTGAAAGATAAGGTAATGGAGTCAGTGGAAAAATTGGAAAAAGAGGGATATAAGAAAAGAGTTATCGGTTTTCAGCCCCGTTAAGTTTTCTAATACCCCTCAATCAAAATATTTTTAAATATATTCCGGTCCTTTTAGTGAACGTACGTCGCTGACAAACTGTCTGAAGCGTTGTTCCTGATCTAATTTACAGATCAATAATATATCCCCGGTATCATTTACCAGATAACCATCAAGACCCTGTATAACCATTAATTTTCCATTGGGGCCTTTTATCAAACAATTTTGGCTATCATAAGTAAGCGCATTGGCATTAAGTACATTGTGATTTTCATCTTTATCAGAAATATCGTGTAAAGAAGCCCAGGAGCCTAGATCTGACCATCCAAAATCCCCCATTACCACATATACATTAGCGGCCTTTTCCATAATCCCATAGTCAATAGAGATATTCTTGCATTGAGAATATGCTTCTTTGATGGCCGGCGACTCACTATTAGAATAGAAATTGTGTGAGACCTGTTCGAAAATTTCAGCCATCTCTGGAAGATGGGTTTCGAACGCTTGAACAATGGTGTCAGCTCTCCAAATAAAGATACCAGCATTCCATACAAAATCACCACTTTCCAGAAATTTAGTAGCCAAATCCTGTTGTGGTTTTTCAGTAAATGTTTTTACTTTTTTTACTTCTTCATTCCCTTCTGTGATAAATTGAATATACCCATAGCCGGTTTCCGGGCGGCTAGGATGAATACCAAGGGTGATGAGGTCATTACGATGACACGCATGCGCCAATCCTTGAATGATTGCTTTTTGAAAAGCAAGGTCATTAAAAATAGCATGATCTGAAGGAGTGACAACAATACATGCTTTAGGATTTCTTTTTCTTATTTTATAACTTGCGTATGCAATACATGGTGCTGTATTTCTTCTATTGGGTTCTAATAAAATTTGATCATCTGATAATCCTGGTAACTGGGTTTTTATTTGCTCTTCATACAAATCATTTGAAACAATAAAAATATTTTCTTTGGGAGCAATAGGTAAAAACCTTTCAAAAGTCATTTGTAACAAGGATTTACCGATGCCAAAAATATCAAGAAATTGTTTTGGGTTATTATTCCTGCTATAAGGCCAAAACCGGCTTCCTATTCCTCCGGCCATAATTACTACATAATTATTTTCATTCATTATTGAAATTTTTTTTGGAAAAAACGTTAAAAAATTTGATTCATGTGATTTTATGAAAGTACTGCAAAAATTGAAAAAAAATTAATATTTAACCATTATTGGCCACAAATTATGTG
The DNA here is from genome assembly GCA_023393375.1 of Bacteroidota bacterium. GTDB lineage: Bacteria > Bacteroidota > Bacteroidia > Cytophagales > Cyclobacteriaceae > JAEWLI01. Next base: position 1,153 of record JAEWLI010000054.1, on the reverse strand, counting down.
TAAATTTAAGTATATTATAGTTTATCCCCAAATGAATCATTGATTGTAAATTTTTAATCGGGATAAGGTTTTTTTTATCAATTATTTAAGAAATAAAATATAACTTAATTAAGCATTCAAATAGTTTTTTATATTTTATTAAATTTGAATCTGCAATTTCAGGATTATTCAAATCTGCCCCAAAAAAGGAGGTGTCGTGGAAGACGTTATGATGGAAAAAATAGATGAGTTAAAGGAAAAGCTGAAAGAAGTTTTTGGATATGGAAATTTCAGGGGAAATCAGGAGGTCGTAATTAAAAATGTGCTAGCAGGTAAAAACACTTTTGTTATTATGCCTACCGGTGCTGGAAAATCATTATGTTATCAGTTGCCAGCCATTATGATGCCTGGGGTAGCAATCGTGATATCCCCCCTTATTGCATTGATGAAAAATCAGGTTGACCAGATGAATGCCGTGGGTGTAAATGCCCAAGTGTTGAATTCCACACTCACAAAAAGCGAAGTGCTTAGGGTGATGGACGAAACCATTAAAGGAGATGTAAAATTGCTGTATGTAGCCCCTGAATCACTTAATAAAGAAGACTATATTGAGTTTTTGAAGAAAGCAAATGTCTCATTTGCAGCTATTGATGAAGCACATTGTATCAGTGAGTGGGGACATGATTTTCGTCCTGAATATAGAAGAATCAAAAATATATTGGGACAGATTGGAGATTTTCCTATCATTGCACTTACAGCGACAGCTACACCAAAAGTACAGCTTGATATACAGAGAAATCTCCAAATGGAAGAGGCTGATATCTTCAAATCTTCCTTCAACAGGAAAAATCTGTATTATGAAATCAGGCAAAAAGTTGAAGCTAAGAAACAGCTGGTGAAATATATCCGGGACCATAAAGGGAAATCCGGGATAGTTTATTGCCTTAGTAGAAAAAAGGTAGAAGAAATTGCTGATTTGCTAAAGGTCAATAGTATAAAGGCGGCTCCATACCATGCAGGAATGGATAGTGCCACCCGTATTAAGAATCAGGATGACTTTCTGAATGAAGAGGTGGATGTAATTGTGGCCACTATTGCATTTGGAATGGGAATTGATAAACCTGACGTGCGTTTTGTTATTCACTACGATACACCAAAATCACTGGAAGGTTAT
>JAEWLI010000133.1 GCA_023393375.1 Bacteroidota bacterium | reverse complement strand
TAAATTACGTTTATCTTGACAAATATTTTTTGTTGCCATAATATTGCAAAGTTAAATCATCAAAAGTATGAACTTTTAGTTTTTTTTTAAGTTCATCTCCTTGAAAACAATATTTCTTTTATTGATTAAATCAAAAATCATCTTATTACGATTTCCCAATATTAAAGGTTAAAAGCCATATTTCATATTTATGTATAATATCGAAGATTTAAATGTAAGGCTTCTTTCAGAACTGAAAGAGATTGCAGAAAACTTAGGTGTCAAGAATTTTAAAAAATTACCTAAGAAAGAATTGATCTATAAAATCCTGGATCAGCAAGCGGTTACTCCCGAAGAAACAGTAGAAAAAACAAAAAAGCCGGCCAGAGAGCCCGAAATTGAACAACCCAAAAAGGAAACACGTTCTCATATTGCAAAAAGGGAGAATGTGGCCCGCCCGGAAGCTGATTTCACCCCTACATCTCCTGAAGAAACTACATCTGATGATTTATTGGAGTCATTTACCCTTGATGTTGATGAGAGTATTGCTTCCTTTGAAACAGAAACTACTGCACCGGAATCTGAAGAAAAACCTATGAACCGCCCGGTAAGAACAGCAGAACCACACAGAGGGGGTAAAAAACCTTCGTCAAATATGATCAAAGATTTTGATGGTGTGATCGAGAATGAGGGTGTGTTGGAAATCATGCAGGATGGATATGGTTTTTTAAGATCTGCAGATTATAATTATCTGGCAAGCCCGGATGATATATATGTTTCCCCTTCTCAAATAAAACTTTTTGGTTTGAAAACCGGTGATGTGGTAAGAGGGCAAATCAGACCACCAAAAGATGGCGAGAAATATTTTGCCCTACTTAGAGTAGAATTTGTAAACGGTAAAACCACTGAAGAGATCAGAGACAGGGTGCCATTTGAGTATCTAACCCCGTTATTTCCTGAGGAAAAATTGCATCTAAGTTCAAAGCCCGATAATTATTCTACCAGAATACTTGACCTTTTTGCACCAATTGGAAAAGGCCAAAGGGGAATGATCGTAGCTCAGCCTAAAACTGGTAAAACAGTTTTATTGCAGCAAATTGCCAATGCCATCACTCAAAATCATCCTGAAGTATATTTGATGATACTTTTGATAGATGAACGTCCTGAAGAGGTAACCGATATGGCACGCAGTGTAAAAGCTGAAGTGATATCTTCTACTTTCGACGAACAAGCTGAAAGACATGTTAAAGTGGCCAATATTGTTTTGGAAAAAGCCAAAAGGTTGGTAGAATGTGGTCATGATGTGGTAATTCTTTTGGATTCTATCACCAGATTGGCACGTGCACATAATACAGTGGTTCCATCGTCAGGAAAAATATTATCAGGTGGTGTTGATGCCAATGCATTGCACAAGCCCAAAAGGTTTTTTGGTGCAGCCAGAAATGTAGAAAATGGTGGTTCACTTACCATTATCGCTACTGCTTTGATTGAAACAGGTTCCAAAATGGATGAGGTGATCTTTGAAGAATTTAAAGGAACTGGTAATATGGAACTGCAACTTGACAGGAAACTCTCCAATAAGAGGATTTATCCTGCTATTGACGTTCCTGCTTCGGGTACAAGAAGAGAAGAATTGTTGATAGACAAAGAGGAACTCCAAAGGGTTTGGATTCTTCGTAAGTTTATGTCAGATATGACTTCACAGGAGGCTATAGAATTCCTTCTTGAGAAAATGCGTGGAACCAGGAACAATGAAGAATTTCTGATTTCAATGAATGGGTAGTAAATATTATTTTTGCCATTAATTAAGGCAAGAAGGCCTCGTAGTACAACGGATAGTATGTGGGTTTCCGGAACCTAAGATCCAGGTTCGATTCCTGGCGAGGTCACAAAGGGGATGTTGAAAAAAAACATCCCTTTTTTTATATGTGTGGTATTCAAATTGTAAATGCGATTAAAACTATTATCCATTGATACTTTTAATATAAAAATCCAAAAAGCCATAGTGGAACTTTATTTCCGGAGCCTATTTCAATATCATCAGCCGCAATTAAATAATTATCCAAATGGCTTACCAGTGATGCCTTCTTATTTTTACCGCCAACTTCTATCGTCAATTCATTAACCCTAAAATCCCCTTCAGTAGAGGAATATACGGGTGACCCTGAATTCAATAATTGGTTTAACACGAATGTTTCCCTGATATTCCCTATGTCTGGATTATTTTTTAATGCAAATGCTAAATTTGTATTTTCCAAAAATATTTTATCCGGTTTCTGTAAAGTGGAAAGACCTTTCCCAACGGAGCTTAATGTATTAAGCAGTCTAGCATCCCTAAGCTGATACATATATTGATATACACTGTCCCTACTCAAATCCAGCTTTCTGGATAATGCTGCAATGTTTGGTTTAAATGGCACAGACTCAGCAATTACACCCAATAATTTTTTCACCTTGGTTGCTGTTCCAGAATTATATGTAGCTATGTAAGCTAAATCAGTGTCTACAATAGTATTGATTACCTGATTCAGTTTTAGTAAATATGAATCCTCTCCTTCAGCTATAATTGGAAGATATCCTACCTGCAAATATTTCTTAAAAAAAGGAAGAGGCCGAAAACTATCAGCTATTTTTCTGCATAATCTTTGATGGTCTTTAATAATATCCTCAATTTTAATTGGGAGAAGATTACTCTTGTTGGTAAACAATAAATATTCCCGAAAAGACAAGCCTGCAAGAGCATAACTAATTACTCTCCGACTTAAATCTGCTTCACCTCTGTAAATATCAAGTGCAGATGATGCTGAAAAAATAACTTGCATCCCAGGTAAACCATCGTATATGTTTTTCAGTTCAACTGACCAATTGGGATATTTATGCACTTCATCAACAATAAGTATCTTTCCACCTTGCTTGTACCAATCATTGGCTGTATCTAACAAGGTATGATTATAAAACCAGGTATGGTCAGCTGTAATATATAGAGCATTTGCTGGAGATCCTAGGTCATACTTTAAATGTTGTAACATCATGGTTGTTTTACCGGCACCCCGAGGCCCCTTGATTCCTATCATTCGTTGTTCCCAATTAATTTGACCATGCAAATACCTTCTGAAATCATTATTTACTGCTCGTATCAGATTTTCCTGAAATTCGAATAAAATATCCATAGTGTCGATTCAATTTGACAAATATAATATAAAAATGTCGAATGAAAACGACACATTTAATATTTTATCAATTAATCCAGATATTGGAAATTTGAAGTTAAAACAGCATACTGACATTCGATTTTAAATAGAGTATGTGAGGAGATCACAGAATACTTTGTTTACCCTAATATTTTCCATAATTGCAATTTTTGTAAACACTCATCGCATATTTATTTTATTTTTGTTTATTCTGTTCCCAATAAACAAATATGTCAGAACAAAAACGTAAGCCAACTTTAATAGAAGCATTCATCCCTGTAGTCTTTTTAATTCTCCTGATTTTCACCAATGTGATGATTTTTGATGACCCGCTAGACGGGTCTAATCAGATTGCATTGATTTTATCAGCTTTGGTAGCTGGGTTAGTAGCATGGTTTTCTGGAACGAGATGGTTGCAAATAGAAAAAGGAATTGTATCCAGTATTAAAGCAGCCATGCCTTCTATATTGATCTTACTTTTGATTGGATCGTTAGCAGGAACATGGTTAATAAGTGGAATTGTACCAGCAATGATTTATTATGGGCTTCAAATCCTGAACCCCACCATATTTCTTCTGGCTGCATGTATTGTATGTGCAATTGTGTCAGTAGCAACAGGAAGCTCATGGTCTACAGTGGCAACCATAGGGATTGCATTACTTGGCATTGGGAAAGCATTAGGGTTATCAGAAGGCATGGTTGCAGGGGCGATAATTTCCGGGGCTTATTTTGGGGATAAAATGTCACCGCTTTCAGATACCACAAATCTTGCACCGGCAATGGCTGGAACTGATATTTTTACGCACATTCAATATATGTTATATACTACCGTACCTTCTATTGTCATTACCCTGATCCTGTTTATGATCATTGGGTTGACGGGGACTCGGGAGGTGGAAATTGATAAAATTCAAAATGTTTTGTTGAATATTGAGAATGCTTTTTATATCAGTCCTGTATTATTTATTGTTCCGATAGTGGTCATTATAATGATTGTAAGGAAATTTCCAGCAATTCCAGCATTGTTGACAGGTACACTATTAGGAGGGTTATTTGCCATTCTTTTTCAACCCCATATTATATACAGTGTATCGGAGGTATCGGATAATTTTTTACATGCATCATATATTACTGTAATGAAAGCAATTTATACCTCAGTAAATATTCCTTCAGATAATTCTATTGTAAATGAATTGCTTACAACATCCGGCATGGCAGGTATGTTAAATACCATATGGTTGATTTTAAGTGCAATGACATTTGGTGGTACGATGGAAGCAGGTGGGTTGTTACAACGAATAACTGAAGAAGTAATAAAGCTGGCGAAAAATACGGGGAGTCTGATTTTTTCAACTGCAGGCACCTGCATATTTTTTAATATAACTGCCTCAGATCAGTATTTAGCTATAATTGTACCAGGAAGGATGTTCGCAGATACCTATCGTGAAAGGGGATTAAAACCGGAGAACCTTAGCCGGACACTGGAGGATGCGGGAACTGTAACCTCTGTGCTGATTCCATGGAACACTTGCGGTGCTACCCAGTCTTCTGTATTACAGGTATCAACCATGACTTACCTGCCTTTTTGTTTTTTTAATCTCATTAGCCCAATTATGACAATAATTTTTGGTATTTTCAGGATTAAAATTGCAAGAATCCCTAGTCAGGATAAATCTAAAATTGCTTGATATGTTTAACAAATCTATAACCAAAGAAGCAATTAATCTCTTACCTCTACGGAAATACGAA
>JAEWLI010000089.1 GCA_023393375.1 Bacteroidota bacterium | reverse complement strand
GTGTAATGTTGCTGCTTGCGCTTATCATCCTGAAATATGTAGATGAGGCCTTGCTCTCAGATGGGCTCAAGGCGTTTGTTAGAAATGGTGCTCCGATCACTGCTATACTGTTACCTTTAGCTTTCTTTTTTTCAGTTCTAAACCCTGAAGCCACATCACCTAATGCAATGATTTATTTGGCATATGCAGGATTTGTAGTTCTTTCCTCCACACTTATAATATTAGGAATCGGTCTGATCCGAAATTAGCAATATTTTGACATATGGCACATTAGTAATAAGTAATTTACTTGTTTCGTATTAATTTCCTTAATTTTGTGCCATAATGCAATTAAGCTTAGCTTATATTTATAAAAATCCTTTTAAGCATTGAAAAAGTTTTTATTGGTAGTCGTTTTTCTGGTCTTAACAGGTGGGGGAGTTTATTTCTACTATCTCTATCTTCAAAAACAAAAAAGCATTGATGTCTGGCACCTGCCACCTTCTGGTGCTATATGGATCTATGAAACCAATCAAACTGTATTTAGTTGGAACAGGTTGATTACACGGCCTTACTGGGCAAATATGGAATCTCTTCCATTTTTTAATTCATTAAAAAATCAATTTGAAACCCTGGATAGTATAGCCGGTAAGGGAGGAAACATCGATAAAATGCTTCGAAATAATCCTTTGCTGATTTCCTGTCACCTTACTTCGAAAAATGAATTTGATTATGTCTTTTACTTTAAAATGAGGGAAGCATCACATCATTCTCTGGTTAGGGATGTATTGGCCGGATTTTCAAAACAAGAAGGACATCAATTGACAACAAGGGAATTGGCAGGTTATAAAATAAATGAGATCATAAATAAAAAAGCCGGGGTAGTATTCTCCTATATTTTTATAAATGATCATTTTGTTGGGAGTTTTGCACCAATTCTGATAGAAGAGGTAATCAGAAATTTAAATAATAATAGTAAAAACAGCTTTTTTGCAAATCATCCGGTATTCGCCAACTTAAACAAAATAGAAACAGACGACGGAAATCTGTATATCGATGCAGGCCGGCTATTCCAGTTTCTGGGAGTATTTACCGGAAAAGACAATTCTTCGATCAAGCACCTGTCCCAATTGGCCTCGTCTATTTATCTGGACATTGAAACAGAAAATAATTTCCTGTTGTTCAATGGTACCAGCCATGCACCCGCTGACAGTGGTTATTTTATTTCCACATTTCAAAACCAAAAATCAGGATCATTTAATTTATCCGCAATGGTTCCTTACAAAACCGCTGCTCTATTCAAGTATTCTTTTTCTGATCCTGCAAGATGGCAAAACAGCTTGAATAAATATTGGCAGAGAAATAATAGCTCATTTTATCAAACACGTTTAAAATTCGAAAAGGAAAATGAATTATCACTTTCATCATTTGTGAGCTGGATGGGCGATGGTGTTGGTTTAGCATTAATGGAATCCATCAATCCCGACAATCCTGATAAATTGGTTTACTTGTCAGCCAATGATCTCAATGAAGGATTAAAAAGATTCAATCGTCTTGCGGAATGGTCGGCAGAACAAAAAGGCGATACGGTGTATGTAGAAGATTTTGGCGGATACAGGATAAGCATGATAGACATAGCCAATACACCTGAAATGATGTTTGGCCCTCAATTTTCAGGATTTGAACAATCCTATTTTACCAGCTTTGGCAAATATATTATCTTGAGTAATTCCAGTAATTCTTTAAAAAATCTGCTGACAGATATTGAAAATGAGAACGTATGGGGCAAATCGATCAAACATACCCGTTTTCTTGAGAATACCCTTCCCGAATCAAATATCAGTCTGATTATCAATACAGAACGTTGCTGGAATACCATTCTTCAAAAACTGGATCCTGAATGGCGTTCGATATTTCAACAGTATGCCCCACAATTAAAAAAGCTGGAGTTTTTGGCAGTTCAATTTAATCAGGTAGACAACCGTTATTATTCCAGTATTATTATAGAAATCAATAAAGAACCCGTTCCTGAAAGATCAAATGATCAATTGGCTATACAACAACAAGTGATCACCGATGCCCCAATCATTACAAAACCATATATTGTGAGGAACCACAATGATAAAAGCATGGAGGTGGTACTGCAGGATTCTACCAACCAAATTTATCTTATCTCAAAAAATGGGGAAGTATTATGGAAATTGAAACTGCAGAAACCAATTGTAGGCGATATACGCCAGATAGATTTTTACAGAAATGGTAAATTACAGTATTTATTTGCCGATGACCAATCAATTAAGCTTATTGACAGGAATGGGGATTTTGTTCCGGGTTTTCCCATGCATTTTCCTGACAGCATAAACATACAAACCCTTTCAGTAATCGACTATGACAATAGCCGTCGGTACAGAATGCTTATTTCTGACACACGTGGAAATCTGTATTTATATAGTATGGGGAAAGAAAACCTGGAAGGATGGACACCATTATCCGTCAATTCCAAAGTCGCTTTTCCACCGGAGCATTTCAGGGTAAGGGGCAGGGACTGTATGGTAGCAGTAGAAAAAAAAGGAATTGTACATTTACTCACCAGAAGGGGGGAATATTATGATGGTTTTCCACTCAATCTCAATGCTGAAATGGACAGTCCCATGTTTTTTGAAAATGGGGGAAGTCTAAAGGATTCTAAATTTCATGTGATCAATAACAATGGCGTAATCCTTCAATTTAATTTATTGGGTAAAACCATCAACTCTACACAACTATATAAACCATCAAGAGAAACAAAATTTATGATTTGTCCTGATATTTCGAAACAGACTTATGTTGTCGCCCGGCAGGATTTTAATCGCCTCACTTTGATGGATCGAAAAGGTGATGCTATTTTTGAAAAGGATTATATCACTTCTGACAATCTTTCAGTGCAGTATTATCATTTCAGCATGGATAATAAAATTTTTGCGGTAACCGACAAAATACAGGAATTTACATACATCTATGATGCATCAGGACAGTTGATAAATTACCAACCTTTGGAAAGCAGTTTTGAGATAGGGTTAATTTACTCTGAAGCACAGAAAAAATTTCACGTTTACAGTTGTTATGAAAACCGATTCACCGTTTCTTCCTTTAATAGAAAATAAGATAATATAATTTTTAGAGTAACAAAAAATTTGATTTTTGATTAATAACAATTACTATGGTAACTAACAGAACTTTTACAATGATTAAACCTGGTGCGTTTGCCGATGGTCATTCAGGATCTATCATCAAAATGATTGAAGCATCAGGATTTAAGATCAAAGCAATGAAACTCACACAATTGAGTAATGAACGGGCTGGTCAGTTTTATGCAGAGCATAAAGGAAAACCATTTTTTGAAAATCTGTGCAACTACATGTCATCAGGGCCAATTATTGCCATGATTCTTGAAAAAGAGGATGCGGTGGCCGATTATCGTAAATTAATTGGGGCAACAAATCCTGAAAATGCAGAAGAGGGAACAATCAGGAAACTTTATGCTAAATCAATGCAAGAGAACGCGGTACATGGTGCTGATTCTGATGAAAATGCTGAAATTGAAGGTGGTTTCTTTTTTTCTTCTACCGAAATTATTTAACCCTTCAATGTTCAAGGTTTAAGGTTCAATGTTTAAGGTTCAGGTTCAATGTTCAATGTTCAATGTTCAATGTTCAATGTTTAATGTTCAATAACACCGGCAAATCTTGACTGATCAAAACGAAAACCTGACTTTGACGTCATCCCTCTGCAGACAGGGATCTCCCGGGTTTTGTATTTAGTTTCGGCAAATACTGTAGCCAAAGGTTACCTGTTA
>JAEWLI010000074.1 GCA_023393375.1 Bacteroidota bacterium | reverse complement strand
GAACAGGTCAATGTAGCCGATGTAATGCGTTTGCTCGACGGACCTATTGCCCTCTTACCCTGTGTCTCATACAAGTATTACGAAAAATGCGAAGAATGTAAGGATGAGAAAACCTGTGGAATAAGAGATGCATTTTTGGAATTACGAAATATGAGTGTACAACTATTAAAAGGCAACACGCTCGCAGATTTGATTCTGAGAGAAAATAAATTGAAATCAGTTGGTTCCATCTAGTTTGAAATTTTTTTTTTCAAGTCAAAATTATTGTCTTTTCTCCCTCTATTTTAAATATCATTTTATTGCCTGTGCTTTAATTTTACTAATCTTGTTACAGCAATAAAAACAGGTTCACCCTTATCTATACAAATTATTCGAAGATCCTCACAATTTATCACTAAGCAGAATCATCAATAACAAATCTGATTATAAGGTGTTGAAACTGTTATATATATATATTTAAACAACTCAAATTATGGAATTTCAACAAAATGAATTGATTCGAAGCTTACTTCAATGTGCGGTTGAATGTGAGCATTGTGCAAATGCATGCCTGGACGAAGGCGATCATCTACCTATGATGGTAAATTGCATTAGGTTAGACAGGGATTGTGCTACCATCTGCAGATCAACAGCTGATTTAATAATAAGGGGCTCTGAAATTTCTGACAAGGCACTGGAAATATGTGCAGAAATCTGTACCAAATGTGCTGAGGAATGCGGTAGTCACGATATGGATCATTGTCAGGAATGCTCAAAAGCTTGTATGGAATGTGCAGAAGCTTGCAAAAGTCATGTATCTGTATAATTTATTATATTTCATTTAATGGAGGAAGCCGGATTCATTTTGTCCGGCTTTAAATTTAATTCTCTTTCCACATATCCCACTCACTGCCCTTTTTATATGTCCAATGGCATGAATCTTGTAAAATGGATAAAGGCATACTACATTTAAAAAGGTCAAGCCACATGATCGATTTTAGCTCCTTTCTTTTGCATGTTGCCATCATTACAATTTGTTAAAAATGGTTAAATAAACAATTTCAAAGCGTTTTTTCCGATAATTTTGGTATATGAATAAAGTAACACTAAGGATAATCATCGGACTAATGGCTATCTCCACCATTGGTTTATTGGGTTTCCAGCTTTATTGGATAAAAACAGCTATTGATGTAAATGAAGAACGATTCCGGCAGGATGTGCACGCTGCAATGAATGCTGTAACCAGTAAACTTGAAAGAGAAGAAGCCAAGGTGTTGGCCACGTACAGGATCTCACCTGATCTGCCATTGACATATCATGATGAAACAGGGCTGGCGCAAATGGATTACCGAAATTTTTTCCTTGATCAATTCGACTCTATCAGATCGGAAATGAGGTCACTATATGAAGAACCCATCAAAATTGTGATCCCTGAAATAAAACCAGACCAGATGATAGCAAACCGAAAGCAACAAAACACCAAACCCATTTCCCCTGCTGAAAGAATGTATAGATTGCAACAAAAGATTGATTCTGTAATGAACAGACAATTAAATTCGCAAAATCAGTTTTTTGATTTCAGGGCTATTGATTCGATGATCATGGAGGATATGAAAAGTAACTTTTTTGGATCGTTTGGTTTCGGCTCAGACCAGGGATTTTCTCAAGCTATGGACCAGCAAAAGAAACCAGGGAACGAATTTCAAACTGATAACTTTAATAAAAGATTAGTGGAGATTAATCAAAAATTAGATTCGGTAAGAAGGGAAAGATATAAAGCAGTAGAAAAAAAGCTTGAACAGAAAGCAGAGTTACTGGTGGGTACTTTGGATGAGTTGATCATGCCATCCCGGCATATTACTCAGCGCATCGATGTATTTCAATTGGATTCATTATTGCGGGCAGAACTTGGGAATCAAGGAATTGATCTGCCCTATCAGTATGGTATTATCAATAAAGTTTCTCAGGAAGTATTGCTCACAAGTACTGAAAGAGAACAGGAGATTGACCAAGCCACCTTTCAGGTTAATTTGTTTCCAAATGATCTTTTGGGCAACCAGCATTTATTAACTGTATTTTTCCCCGGTCAACAAAAATTCCTTCTCAACAAAATATTGATTTCACTTGCTTCATCCGCATTGCTGATGTTGGTAATTATTTCTTGTTTTGGGGTAGCCATTTTTGTAATAATCAGGCAAAAAAAGCTTTCTGAAATAAAAAATGATTTCATCAATAATATGACCCACGAATTCAAAACACCAATTTCTACAGTTTCATTGGCATGCGAAGCTCTGCAAGATACAGATATCAGAAAAGATGAACGATTTGTTTCAAGATATGTAAATGTGATAAAAGATGAAAATACCAGGCTTGGAAGACAGGTGGAAAAGGTATTACAAGCGGCTACACTCGAGAAGAAGGATTTTAAGTTAAAGTATGAGAAAGTAAATGTACACAAGATCATTGAAAAAGCATTGTCAAATATTGAATTATTGGTACAAAAGCGGGATGGGGAGATCACCAAATCGCTAAATGCAAATAATTTCGAATTTTATTCCGATCAAGTTCATTTAACCAATATCATTTATAACCTGCTGGATAATGCCAATAAATATTCCCCTGAAAAACCACTGATCAAAATCGATACAGAGGATTCAAGTGATAGTATTCTCATACGAATTTCGGATAAGGGAATTGGCATGTCGAGGGATGTATCGCGAAAAATATTTGATAAATTTTACAGAGCCCCCACAGGCAACTTGCATGATGTAAAAGGTTTTGGATTAGGGTTGACTTACGTAAAAACAATGGTAGATGCTTTTGGTGGCACTATTGAAGTAAACAGCATACCCGGAGAAGGAAGTTGTTTCGAAGTTTATTTGCCTACAATTAAACCCGAACAGAAGTAACAGACGCAAATTAAAAAATTCATGGAAAAATATAAGATCCTGCTCGTAGAAGATGATCCAAACCTGGGAGAAATACTAAAGGAATATTTGGATATAAAAGGTTATAAAACCACCTTGAGCCGCGATGGTTACGAAGGGCTTCAAACTTTCAAAAAATTCAAATTTGATATTTGTATATTAGATATAATGATGCCCAAAAAAGATGGTTTTACCCTTGCCAGGGACATCAGAAAATTAGATGATAAGATCCCATTTATTTTTCTCACAGCTAAATCCATGAAGGAAGATACTTTGGAAGGACTCCGGGTTGGGGCTGATGATTATATGACCAAACCCTTTAGTATGGAAGAACTTTTATTGCGGCTAAAAGCCATTCTAAATAGAGTTTATCAAAAGAACGAGGAACACCAGCCGTCCATTTTCAATTTTGGAAAATTTACGTTTGATGCAGATAATCAGGTTTTAAGATCTGATGGGCTATCCAATAAACTTACCACCAAAGAGGCTGGATTATTAAAAATGCTTTGTCAACACAAAAACCAAACACTCGATAGAAGTCAGGCATTAAAAAATATTTGGAGGGAAGATTCCTATTTTAATGCCAGAAGTATGGATGTGTATATCACCAAGCTGAGAAAGTATCTGAAAGAGGATGAAAACGTCCAGATTCTTACCATTCATGGACAGGGGTTCAAATTGATTGATCAGAGTTGATTTTCCAGTTATAAAGTGATTAACATCCGGTAAAGCTGGTTATTGTCAGAAACATCAAGAATAAGTTATATCCACTTTCGGAGCCGCTATATCAATTTTACGCAACAGAATGTTTTATTTTTAGTATATGTTATTATAGGTCCAAGTTTAGATTTTTATAATTTTTTACATATTTTAGAGAATTGATTTTTTGAGATTGCAATACTGAATAAATACACCTATGATTCAAATTATCCCGTCTATTTCTATCTATCACGGAAAAGTGGTGAAACTGATTAAAGGCGATTTATCCAGTGAAAAGATTTATGAAGGTAGCCCTGTGGATGTTGCCCGTCGATTTGAAGATCACGGGATAGAAGTGGTACATCTGGTCGATCTGGAAGGTGCAACTGAAGGGTGTGCTGTAAATTATCATGTTATTGAGGCTATTTGCAATCATACCAACTTAAAAATAGACTTCACCGGAGGTATTCAAACAGACGGGGACATTAATAAAGCATTCGAATATGGTGCAAGTTATATTACAGTGGCAAGTGCTGCTGTGCTAGACAAGGATTTGTTTGCTTCCTGGATTATCTCATATGGCCGTGAGAAAATGACATTAGGTGCAGATACTGCTAATGGTAAAATTTATATCAAAGGATGGCAAAAGGAAACCAACATCAACTTATTTGAACATATTGGCTATTATTATGATCATGGGTTGAAGTACGTAAAAACCACTGATATCAATCGTGATGGTTTACTGGAAGGCCCGGCTTTTGATATCTATGAGAAAATTCAGGAAAGATATCCCAACATTTGTATCTTGGCAAGCGGAGGTGTTCGTTCGGTTCAGGATATAGAAAAATTGCAGGAAATGGGTGTCTTTGCGGTCATCATAGGCAGAGCCATATATGAAGGCAAAATTTCCCTTCAGGAACTTAAACCATTCTTGCCCAACAAATAAAGTTCAAAAGAGGCCAATCAAAATACGTGCTCTAAATTTATAAAAACAGATTAGATGGTTTTGCGATTTTAACAAAACTGATTTAATAGGAACGAGTATTATATTTAACCTAAAACAGCTAATTTCGCACTTGGGATTACATGCTGACAAAGTAGATTAGTTAATTATGAGAAAGAAAACCAAAATTGTAGCCACAATTTCTGATAAGAAATGCAGTATCGACCTTCTCAGGATGATGTTTGAGGCGGGGATGGATGTAGTAAGATTAAATACCGCCCATCAAACATATGATGATGCATTAAAAGTGATTAATATGGTAAGGAAGGTTTCCAATAAGATTGCCTTACTATTGGATACCAAAGGCCCTGAAATTAGAACGACCAAATCTTTAGAAGATATTCCTGTTCAATGCAACGATATTGTTTGCATCAAAGGAGCACCGAAAGAACTCACCACCAGAGAGTGTATCTCAGTTTCATATGAAGAGTTTGTTCAGGATGTACCAGTTGGAAGTAACATCCTGATCGATGATGGATTCATTGAGCTGATAGTAATTGACAAAAAAGATGATCATCTGGTATGCGAAGTCCAAAATGATGGCGTGATTCAAGGTAGAAAAAGTGTAAACATACCGTCTGTCCATGTGAAATTACCAACATTGAGCCAAAAGGACATTGGATTTATCCATTTTGCAATAGAAAACAATCTCGATTTTATAGCGCATTCATTTGTTCGCCATAAAGATGATGTGTTGGCGGTAAAGAAAATACTTGACGAACATAATAGTAAAATTAAGATCATTTCGAAAATAGAAAATCAGGAAGGTGTTGATAATATCGATGAGATTCTTGATCATTCCTATGGAATTATGATCGCTCGTGGTGATTTGGCTGTAGAAATCCCCCAGGAACGCATTCCAAGCGTGCAGAAAATGCTTATTTCAAAAGCATTAGATAAACGGAAGCCAGTAATTACTGCTACACAAATGCTGCATTCGATGATTAAAAGTCCACGGCCCACACGTGCTGAAGTAAGTGATGTGGCCAATGCCATTTATGACGGTACCGATGCCATTATGTTAAGTGGGGAAACTGCTTACGGCGATTATCCATTAAAGGCAGTTCAGACCATGTCGAATATAGCCCTTCAAGTAGAAAAATCCCTAAAACCACTTAGAGAAACTCCCTTTTTTATTCTTAATAACCGGATCACTGCATTTTTAGCCAGATCAGCTGTGGTGGCGGCATTCGATTTGGGAGCTGAAGTAATTATTGCCGATACCATTACTGGCCGAACTATCAGAGGGCTTGCTGCTTACAGAGGTGAAAAAATTATATTCGCACAATGTTACGATGAAAAAGTCATGCGTGAACTTGCATTGTCGTACGGAGTTCTGCCTAATTATGCCAATATGAAAAGCTCTAATGATGAATTCATCAACGATGCCATTCAGGCTCTCTTGAATAGAAAACGAATAAAAAATGAAGATCTCATTGTTATTCTTGCCGGTAATTTTGGCCCCTCAAGTGGTGCTTCATTTATTGAAGTGAGCTCGGTGGAGAATATGCGTTTGAAAGCTGAAATTGCACTCAAAAGAAGGGATATTACCCAGGCATAGTATTTATTGAATTCTAACAAAACCTAAATAAACTATTAAGCTGAATAATATATCATAGTTTGGTATTTGATAATACTTTAATCACTTTTAAAACCTGAGCTCTCCAAACATCTGCCTGAGTATTTGACTCACTTGTTCTTCTTTCGTAATATCTCCCAACAATGCATTTTGTGCCTTGCTTTGCCAGATCACTGTTTCAGTAGTGGCATCAATTAGCTCTACTACCAAATCGCCAGATTTCAATTGCTGTGTAGAATCATAGCCGTCCCAATATTTAAATCCAAACCGAGTTACATTTGATGAGGCTGATTTATCTTCACCTATGGCCTCAATATTTACGAAGATTTCGGGTTGTTCTTTTTCAAGGGTAAATCCTTTAAAAATCATTTCTTTGAATGTCTGGTTTTGAATTATTCTGGCAGATTCAGGACTTATTTTTTTCATATCCATCTCATGAAATAATCCTGGTATCCAATAAAAGGAAGTATAATCATCAATAGATGCTGCTCTGTTGAATTGTGATGTGACGGTAATGCTGCGGCAATTCATCAATAAAATGGAAAGGATTACAAGTAGTAGTTTTTTCATAGTATTTAATTTTAAGGTTTTATAAAATGATGACAAAATAATCACACAAATTGCATGATATGTTAATTCTTAGTCATTAATATGGCTTAGTTTTGAAAAAATTTCAAGAAAGTCTATTAAATGATCTTACGTAATACAATTGATCTGGTTAAAAATTCCATAGTCAAATAAAATTACAGAAGTTCGTTATAGTATTGTGTATTTATTTACAATTGAAAAAGAATCGTATGACAGCTCCCGATAGCGGAAATAATAAAACAAAAACAGTCATTGAAAGCGCAAAAAAATCAGCTGTTGTTAATACTATTGTCCAACTTATTGCCAGTAAATTTCCCATTGATCAAACCCTTCAAAGAATAGTTGATATTATTCCTAACAGTTATTTATTGCCCCGCCAAGTATTTGTGAGAATGGTTATAGATAAAAAATCTTATGTTTCTCATGGTTTTACTGAAACAGCCTGGTTTGTTACCAGGTCTCTCGATTTGAACGGGGAAGTAGAAGGTGCTTTGGAATTATTTTTTTCAGATGAATATATCCGCTCTGGCAATAAAAATGATTTGACAAAGGACAACGATCATATAATAATGATTTCCACCTTAATATGTGGTTTGATTGCCAATATCAAGCTCGAAAAGCTTATACATGCTCAGCATGATAGAGAAAAAGAATGGAAAGGCATATTAAAAACTACAGAGATTTTAAAAAAGGGCATGAGTCTGGAGGATTCGCTCCAGCAGATTTGTACTTTTTTGCCTGAGGCATTTCAATATCCTGAGTTTGCTGTGGCCAGAATAAGAATGAATGGCAAGATGTTCACTAGTAAACCTATAGATGAAACACCTTGGGTGTTGCGACAGGGTTTTGAAATGCCAGATCACAGGACAGGTGCCATTGAAATTTATTATTTAAAAGAATTCCCGCAGATTGATGAAGGGCCGTTCTTGAATGAAGAACGTTTATTGATTGAAAATCTTGCCAGCCTCATCTCAGGCACTGCATCGAAAAACGCATTGGATCAATTGCTCAAAGAAAATACCGAAAGGCTTAAAGAATTAAAGGGTATTAATAAAACAGCTGACATACTTAAAAAAGTTAAAAAAATAGAAGATGGTCTTAAAACAATATGCAATATAATTCCTGAAGCATGGCAATATCCTGAATTTACTACTGCACGCATTAGTTTTGACCAGCAACAATTTACCAGTTCGAACTTTCAGGAGTCGCCCTGGGTGCAAAAACAAGAATTTAGAACCCCGGACCGCAAGAAAGGATTAATCGAAGTTTTTTATCTGAAAGAATTTCCAGAAGCATATGAAGGGCCATTTTTAAAAGAGGAAAGGGATTTATTAAATAACATTGCCGGATTAATTGCAGGAACCGTATCCCGCGAAATATTTAATAAACTACAAGCAAATAATAAAGAAAGGTTAAAAGAGCTGGTTGCCATTAATCAAACCTCCTCAATAATTGCAGAAGGACGACCAGTAGATGAAACTTTACAACAGATTGTAGCTACCATACCTGCCTCCTGGCAGTATCCTACTTATACAGTGGCTACTGTTTGTTTTGAAGAGAAATGTTATTTCAGTCCGGGATTTAAAAAAACCAAGTGGCATCAAAAGGAGAATTTTACTACTATCGATTTTAAAAAAGGAACCATTGAGATTTATTACCTCAAAGAATTTCCAACATATGACGAAGGGCCTTTTCTGAAAGAAGAACGTAATCTATTGAATAATCTGGCGAAACTGATCAGTGGCTATTTGAACAACCTGAAAGGCCGGGATATGATAAATTACAGAAACCCACGACATGTCTCCGGCATAAGAAAACCAGAGGAATACAGAAATTCACTCATCAGAAATAAACGTCCTCTCCAACTATTTTTTAATCAACAAGCACTGGATAAATATATTTATCTGGACATGATGAAATACAAGGTCAAGCAAATTCTTTTTGTAGCTACTTTGTATGATGCTTTTATTCTTGAAAATGAAGACAGTTTCTTTGAAAGATTTATGGGTGAAATCTACCAATACAGTTTATTTTCTCTACCAAGAATCACCTGTGTTACTTCCGATGAAGAAGCCATTGATATCCTCGATACTACGCATTTCGACCTGGTCATATTGATGGTGGGCGTCGATACCCATATCCCGGTAAATCTCAGTAAAGAAATAAAACTGAAGCGTCCCGATCTTTCTGTTTACTTGTTGTTAAACAAAAAAAGCAAGGTAAAGCAGTATGAAGAAATGGTGGCATTAACGTCTTCAATTGACAAACTATTTGTCTGGAATGGACATTCCCAAATATTCTTTGCCATAGTAAAATCCATTGAAGATAGTGCCAATGTGGAAAATGATACCAAAATCGGTTTGGTCCGGATAATTCTATTAATAGAGGACTCTGCGCTATATTATTCCAAATACCTCCGAATGTTATATTCGATTGTATTTGAACAAATCCAGAACTTGTTGCCCGAAGTAGAAAAGAATGAATTGGACAAAATTGCTAAAATGCGATCCAGACCAAAGATACTCCATGCCAGAAATTACGAAGAAGCCATGTACATCTTCAACAAGTACAAAGAGTTCATGTTGTGTGTAATTTCTGATGTGGAATTTGACCGAGGTGGCAATATTGACAAAACCGCAGGGATTAAATTTATCAAATATATCAGATCACAGATCAGAAATTTACCTGTTATTTTACAAACTTCTGAAAACGCCAATGCAAAAATAGCCAAGAGTTTAAATGTTTCTTATGTAAATAAAAATTCTGATAGCCTGTTAGGTGATTTAAAAGCATTTTTAATCAACCGCATATTCTTTGGTGATTTCATTTTCAAGGATAAAGATGGAAATGTTATTGCGAAAGCGAAATCACTTAGGGAATTTGGAACCTTGTTGCACAAGGTTCCCGATGAATCATTGTTTCTTCATGCCCGCGAAAATGAATTTTCCTTATGGTTAATGTCAAGAGGGGAAATAGAACTTGCCCGTCATATTAATCCAATTAAGGCAAGCAATTTCTCAACCATGGCAGAGTTTCGCCAATATATAATCAATGCCATCAGCCAATATCGCGAAGAAAAAAAGCGGGGTAAAACATTAAACTTTGAAGAGACATCGATCATCGACGAAAAAAACATAGTCAGGTTATCAGGAGGTTCATTGGGGGGCAAAGGAAGAGGTTTGGCTTTCATCAATTCCCTGATCAATAATATTGATTATTTTTTCTCTACGAAAGAGATTAACATTCGGGTTCCCATCACTGCAGTTATCGGTATAGATGAATTCGATTATTTTATGGATCGAAATCACCTTTTTGATGTGGTTTATCGCCCAGGAATTACTTATAAGGAAATTCAGGAACATTTCATGAAAGCCTCCTTATCATCATCGCTGATCAGAAAGCTGGAAGTGTTTCTAGAACAAATTCATAAACCAATAGCCATCCGGTCATCGAGTGTTTCAGAAGATTCTATAACCCAAACATTTGCTGGTGTATTCGATACATATATTATTCCAAACAACCAGAAAAATAAAAAAACACGGTTGGATATGTTGAGAAATGCTATCAAGTTGGTTTATGCCTCGGTTTATTCCGATAGTGCCAAAACTTATTTTGGAGCTATTGGGCATAAAGTAGAAGACGAAAGGATGGCTGTAGTGCTACAGGAATTGGTTGGCAATCAATTTGGCAAATACTATTATCCACATATCAGCGGTACGGCTCAGTCATACAACTATTACCCCATTTCCTATATGAAACCTGAAGAAGGTTTTGCCACAGCGGCAGTTGGCCTGGGTTTTTATGTGGTGAGTGGGATGAAGTCTTATCGGTTTTCCCAGAAATATCCTAAAGTGGCCATATATTCCAAAGAAGATATCATCAAGAGCACACAGGTTGATTTTTTGGCTGTTGATCTGGAGAAAAAGGATATTGATCTGCTAAGGGACGGAGAACTCTCATCCTTGAAACTATTGGATATTCGTGAAGCTGAAAAACATGGGTCAATTACACATATTGCTTCAGTGTACAATCCTGAAAATGATAGAATTGAAAGTGGATTAAATGTACCTGGACCCCGGATCATCAATTTTGAGGATATTCTCAAATTTAATTATATTCCATTGGCTCAAACCATAGATATGGTATTGAATACCATAAGTGAAGCATTGGGTACTCCGGTAGAAATAGAATATTCTGTTGATTTGACCAGGACTATCAATGGGCTTCCATCCTTCTATCTGTTACAAATCAAACCATTGGTGGGTGATTCAATGGCTGAAGATTATACATTCGGAAAACTGAATAAAAACAATACTTTATTATATACAGAGTCAAGTCTAGGCAACGGTAAAATCAATACCATTAGTGATATTATTTATATCGATCAGTCAAAATTTGATAAATTGAAAACAGTAGAAATGGTGAAGGAGATTGATGACCTTAATCATATCATGATGGAAGAAGGACGAAAGTACGTTTTAATAGGACCTGGCAGATGGGGCACGCGAGATCCTTTTTTAGGCATCCCTGTTAATTGGTCCAACATTTCCAATGCCAAAGTAATTATAGAAACAAGTCTTTCTAATTTTCCACTTGATGCATCATTAGGGTCACATTTTTTCCACAATGTCACTTCTATGAGTATAGGATACTTTTCTATATCTGAAAATTTTCCTGATGATTTTATAAAGTGGGAACTGCTTAACAGTCAAAAAATAGTAAGGCAAACGAAATTTTTTATTCATGTCAGGTTTGAAAAACCGTTTGAAATAATCATGAATGGCAAAAAACGAACATCAGCCATCATCATCAAAGAATAATAGTCATGGCAAAAATTGCGGTAGGAATCTATGATGAACATAAACTTGCAGCAATAGGATTAAAACACGTGATAGAAAATATCAGTGATGTCCAGGTGGTTTCTGTAAGTTGTGAAAAAACATCTCTTGAAAAGGAGCTTAAAAATACACCTGTGAATGTTCTCCTTATCAATATCCATGGAATGTCTTCTATGATTTATTCCTGTTTTCATCTTGTGAAATGGAAGTATCCCAGGACTAAAATACTTGCAATGTCTGCATTGAATAACGAAGATATTATTTTAGGAGTGATAAAAGCTGGTGCTAATGGTTTCTTGTCTAAAGAGGTTGGCCGTGAGGAATTGGTAGAAGCTATTTATACACTCAGAAGTGGCCATGAATATTTCAGCAACACCATCACTCATCTGTTGCTGCAACGTTACATCCGAAATATAGATGGACAACCCAATACAAATCAATCAATGGACCTTAGCAGTTTAAGTATCCGGCAAATTGAAATCCTACGATTGTGGGGTGAAAGTTATTCTAATCAGGAAATTGCTGATCAGTTGTTTATAAGCATTAGGACAGTGGAATCGCATAAAAATCACATCATGCAAAAACTCAATCTGAAAACCACTGTCGACATGATCAAATTTGCGATCAGAAACAATTTGATAGACATATAGATAAATGTTTGCTTTATTTTTTGGGTCAATACTAATTTTACTTTACGTGTTTTACTGAAAGTTACCCATCATTAGTAGAAAATTTGCTTTTAGCAATCAATGTATAATGCATAATAATTATTTTCGTATTACAAATTGCAAGCACACTATTTAAATAAAAACACACACATCCATTATGTCAATTTTCAATGTGAGGGTAAATGATTTTATGTCTAAAATCATTGCAAAAAATCCTGGGGAATCAGAATACCACCAGGCTGTACAGGAGGTAGCAGAGTCATTGATGCCTTTTATTGAAGAAAATCCAAAATACAGACATCATAAAATTCTGGAAAGAATAGCCGAGCCTGAAAGAGTTATTATTTTCAGAGTTCCCTGGGTAGACGACAGCGGGGAAATTCAGATCAACAGAGGGTATCGAATTCAAATGAATAGTGCGATAGGGCCCTATAAAGGAGGTATTCGATTCCATCCTACCGTTAATCTGGGAATCCTCAAATTTCTGGCATTTGAGCAGGTATTTAAAAATAGCCTAACTACTCTGCCTATGGGTGGGGGAAAAGGAGGTTCTGATTTTGACCCCAAAGGAAAATCCGACAATGAAGTGATGCATTTTTGTCAAAGCTTTATTACAGAATTGTCAAAACATGTAGGTCCAAATACCGATGTTCCAGCAGGTGATATTGGTGTTGGAGGTAGAGAAGTTGGTTATATGTATGGTCAATATAAAAGATTGAGAAATGAGTTTACCGGTGTCTTTACAGGTAAGGCCATAGAATTCGGAGGTAGTTTGATTCGTCCTGAAGCTACTGGATATGGGGCAGTATATTTTGCCCAGGAAATGTTGAGTACAAGAGACCAAAATTTGAAAGATAAAATATGTACAGTGTCCGGCTCTGGAAACGTAGCACAATATGCGGTTGAAAAATTGATTGAATTGGGTGCCAAAGTGGTTACCTTATCAGACTCAAGCGGCTTTATTCATGATAGCAATGGTATTGATACCGATAAACTTCAATATGTGATGGAGCTGAAAAACGTGAAAAGAGGCAGGATACAGGATTATGCACAAAAGTACGGTGTCGATTTTCATGAAGGGAAGACACCATGGGGGATTAAATGTGACTTTGCTTTTCCATGTGCTACACAGAATGAGATCAATGAGGAAGATGCGAAAGCCTTGGTATCAAATGGTTGTATTGGTATTTCTGAAGGGGCAAATATGCCATCTACACCTGATGCAGTTGAAGTATTTCTAAATGCTAAAGTGCTATATGGACCTGGTAAAGCTGCCAATGCAGGTGGAGTGTCAGTTTCAGGATTGGAAATGACCCAAAATTCCATGCGTTTGCCTTGGACTCGTGATGAAGTAGATCAAAGATTACATCAGATCATGAAAAGTATCCATCAGACTTGCGTTTCTTATGGCACTGACGATAGTGGCTTTATCGATTATGTAAAAGGAGCTAATATTGGTGGTTTTATAAAGGTAGCCAATGCCATGATTGCACAAGGCGTAGTTTAACATTGAATTATTGTTAAAATTGTATATTATAGTTAGTAGAGGCGCATGTATTTTGCGCCTTTACTTTTATGGTTTGTATTTTATTGAATTCTGAAAACTGCTCTGATATCTGCCCTGATTTTTATCGTCCGGAACCCAATATCATTACCCATATCAGTACCCGAACCATCCATCATTTTGGCAGACATACGTGATTCGAACATTGGATATACAGGGCCACCAGCTTCTATTTCGTGAATTTCGATCGCTTCACCAAGTTGTTGATCGATGCTTTGAACAAGGTAATTGGCTTTGTCTTTAGCCGATTTTAAAGCTTCAACTTTCAGTTCTCTCTTATACTCCTCAATCTTACTATGATCATATTCTGAGATATTCATCTGCTCTATTCCTAAAGGATCAAGCTTAGACAATAATTGATTGATTTTACTCAAATCATTAAGTTTAAGCCGATATCTTTTAGATGCCAAAAATTCCGGATCATCTTTTTTCTTTCTCCACCACCAATTATTATTACCGTAAATATTCTCTATCTGAAAGTCTTCATCTTTTATTCCCGCCTCCCTCACAGCTTTTGCAAGTTGATTTTCCAAGGTTTCTATGGCCACAATTTGATTATTTTTACTTTTATATTCCCGCAAAGATATGTTCAGATAAATGATATCCGGAACTATTTCTTTTTCAGCATAACCAACCACTTCAATTTTCTTTACTGTTTGTTCCTGGCCGAACAGTGGATGGATCATTGTTAAAATTAATAGAGCAAAAATGGATCTTTTCATATGTTTATAATTTACGTTTTCTTAAATAAAATGTGCGAAGTAATGCTTTATTTATCTGCCATGCCTTAACGGATTTGCAACTAATGTGTTGACTTTAATCCTGTTTTAAGGCAATGATGCAAATAATATGCCTAAGCTGGATTTTTTAATTTAATAGATACGGTAATCTTTAATGTTTGGTATGATAAATTAACTAAAATATCTTGTTTAATCTTAAAAAGTAGAGGCACACAAATGGGGAGTATTTACATAATTTGAATCAACATGCTCATCCATTAATATTTTGCAATAAATAACGAAGTGTTTTAAAATAATTATCAAAGCATATATTTAGACCGTTATTAAAAAAATAACTTCATTAAATTGTTATCAAAAGGGGGATTTAATATTTGTTAGATATGATAAGTTTATGGAAATCTAATCAATTAGAATGGGATTGGATTTAAATAAAGCCCTCCGACCAAAATCAGAGGGCTTTAATAAAAGTAAATTATGTACTAAACAGTTTCAGACTCTAATAACCTTAATAGGATCTTTTGAGCTGCCACCGATATAATAGTTCCTGGTCCGAAAACCTCAGCCACTCCTGATTGATAGAGGAAATCATAATCTTTTGGTGGAATTACGCCACCAGCAATTACCATAATATCCCCACGCCCAATTTTCTTTAGTTCTTCAATTAGTTGAGGCACTAAAGTTTTGTGGCCTGCGGCAAGGCTTGATGCACCTACTACATGAACATCATTTTCTGCCGCTTGCCTTGCTACTTCTTCAGGAGTTTGGAACAATGGTCCAATGTCCACATCAAAGCCCAAGTCAGCAAAACTGGTGGAAATTACTTTAGCTCCTCTGTCGTGACCATCCTGTCCCATTTTGGCCACCATAATTCTTGGTCTTCTACCTTCAGTTTCAGCAAATTTATCGGCCAGTTCTTTGGCTTTTTTAAAATTGTCATCAGAAGAAGCTTCAGAAGAATAAATACCCGAAATGGATTTAATGGTCGCTTGATGCCTACCGAATACTTTTTCCATTGCCATGGAAATTTCTCCAAGAGAAGCCCGTTTCCTGGCTGCATCTACTGCCAATTCAAGCAGATTACCTTCACCGGTTTCTGATGCATGAGTGATGGCTTTTAAAGCTGCTTCCACTTCCGGTTGGTTTCTTTCAGCTTTCAGTTTGTTTAGTCTCTCTATTTGAGAAATCCTAACAGCCGTATTATCCACCTCCAGCAATTCCATTTCAGTTTGCTCATCAGTACGATATTTATTTACACCAACGATGATATCCTTAGACGAGTCAATCCTTGCTTGTTTTCTGGCAGCAGCTTCTTCTATTCTCATCTTTGGAATACCAGTTTCAATGGCTTTGGCCATACCTCCAAGCTGTTCCACTTCCTGGATATGTGTCCAGGCCATTTGAGTCAGTTGGTGTGTTAAATACTCCACATAGTAAGAACCAGCCCATGGGTCAACCACTTTCGTGATATTTGTCTCATCTTGCAAATACAGCTGTGTATTCCTGGCTATTCTTGCAGAAAAATCAGTAGGCAATGCAATGGCTTCATCCAATGCATTGGTATGCAACGACTGGGTATGGCCTAATGCAGCTGCCATAGCTTCCACACAGGTTCTGGTCACATTATTAAAAGGATCCTGTTCCGTTAAACTCCAACCAGAAGTCTGGCTATGTGTTCTTAAAGCAAGAGATTTTGGATTTTTTGGATTAAACTGGTTCACAATTTTAGCCCAAAGCATTCTGCCTGCCCGCATTTTAGCAATTTCCATAAAATGATTCATCCCGACTGCCCAGAAAAAAGAGAGACGTGGGGCAAAATCATCGACACTCATCCCAGCTTTTATCCCTGTCCGGATATATTCCAGGCCATCGGCTAAAGTGTATGCCAATTCAATGTCAGCTGTTGCGCCAGCTTCCTGCATGTGATATCCGCTGATACTGATGGAGTTGAATTTGGGCATATTTTTGGAAGTGAAAGCAAAAATATCCGCAATGATCCGCATAGAAGGTTCGGGAGGATAAATGTAAGTATTCCTCACCATAAATTCTTTCAAGATATCATTTTGAATAGTTCCTGTCAATTTTTCAGGAGATACACCTTGTTCTTCAGCCGCTACAATGTAAAATGCCAGGACAGGAATTACCGCACCATTCATCGTCATGGAAACAGACATTTGATCCAATGGAATCTGATCAAATAATACTTTCATATCCAGGATGGAGTCAATTGCCACACCTGCCTTACCTACATCCCCAACTACCCGCGGATGGTCAGAATCATAACCTCTGTGCGTAGCAAGGTCGAAGGCAACTGAAAGCCCCTTTTGTCCAGCGGCAAGGTTTCTTCTGTAAAAAGCATTTGATTCCTCGGCAGTGGAAAAACCGGCATATTGCCTGATCGTCCAAGGCCGCATCACATACATGGTAGAGTATGGCCCGCGCAGATAAGGAGGAAGTCCGGCAGCATATTGCAGGTGTTCCATACCTTTTAAATCATCAGATGTAAACTGAGATTTAACATCTATCTTTTCAGCTGTATTCCATATAGCAGAAGTATCAGCTGTTTTCTTTTGTACTTTATAATTTTTTATATCCTGTAAGGATATTTTATTAAAATCAGGTTTCATGATATCTTTCTTTAGATTACGTTCAACTTCTTTTGAAATCCGCGCAGTGTTTCAATTGCATTAGACCGGACATGGATGAATTCGTCAAATCCGGCAGCTTTTAATGTATCAACAATTTCAGCCGGATATCCTGCCAATACCAGTAATTTATCCTTAACTGATGATTTAAAAGCTTTTGCAAACTCTTCTCCCACGGCAGCATAGTCATCGTCTGAGCCGCAAAATACCACGATTTCAGCATCTGTCTTTTTTGCTTTTTCAACGGCAGACACCACATCAGCAGAGAAAGTATCCTCAACCAACTTAAATCCGGCCGTACTTAAGAATCCTGTGCTGAATGAAGCCCTTGCTTTTCTCATGGTCACATTAGTGCCATATTCCAGCAAGTAAACTGCAGGTTTCCGGCCCGATTTTGCAAAATATCTTTCTGTATCCAACCTTAAATCTTCAAATTCCTTGCCTGCATGCTCCGGTGACAGAATCTCCACACCAGAAACAGTTACTTGTTCTGAAGATATAATTTGAGCTGGATCTACTGATTCAGTATGGTTGGGATATTGATTAGTGCCCAGGATCACTTCTCTTCTTCCTGCTATTTTGTTTCTTTTGTCATCCCTAACTGCCTTGATCTTGCTTTGTATGTATCCTTTTTTGAAAGCTTCCATAAAGCCCCCTTCACTTTCTACCTGTTGAAAGATAGTCCATGCATTTTCCACAAGATTATTGATCAGGTTTTCAATGTAATAAGAACCTGCTACCGGGTCAGCTACTTTATCGAGATAAGATTCATCCTTGATGATAGTGGAAACATTCCGTGCTATCCTTTTCAGAAATGGTTGTGACTTTTTAAAAGCAGCATCATATGGTTCTAACGACAATGAATTACATCCTCCCAGAATGGCAGACATGGCTTCAGTGGTATCACGCAGTAGGTTTACACTAGGATCAAATATTGTTTTGGACCAGTACGATGAATATGCATGTATTTGAAAATCAGCTGGTGAGAGTGCGTTTGTCCCAAATGCATTTGCCACCTGAACAAATAGTATCCTAAGGGCTTTTAATTTGGCAATTTCCATAAAATAATCCACACCTACTGAAATTGAAAACTGAACCTTTCTGGCAATTTCATCTGCTGATAAACCCAAATCTGTCAATTTATCAAAATAATAAGCAGCCATATTTAAGGTATAAGCAAGTTCTTGCACTATACTGGAGCCAGATTCTTTGAATGGCCCATTACTAATTGTAAGTGTATAAAAATACGGAGCAGAAAGGCTGGCTTTAATTACACTGGCCAATACGTTAATATCCTGGTCGTTCCATTTGCCTGAAAGTGTAAATTGAGCCAATGGATCAAATTGGAGGCTTCCTTTTATTTTATTAAGAGGAATATTTTTCTGTTCAAGATATTTGAAGTAGCTGTTCTGAAATTCCACAACCGATTGATTCAATATAAATGAAATATAGGTTGCTTCCAGATTAATTGTGCTTAACAGCTGATCAAAATCGATAGACTGAGGATTTGAAATGATAAATGCAATGCCAGTGGCACCTCCATGCAAAGCCTCAACAGCCAATTTATTGGCAATTGATTCATTCTCAACTTTTATTTTTTCGCGGTTTTCCCAGCTTCTGGTCTCAAAAATATTCTCATATGAGTCCAAATAAGCTAGATTTTCGGTATCATCCCCTGTATAGAAAGGCTCAATAGTAAAACCTTCGTAGGTTTTCCGAACGATTTTATCAAAACTGGCACCTTTGAGATCTTTTAATACAGTCTCCTTCCATTTTTCCTTACTGACCGGAGGGAACTCCGGAAACAGAGGACTTATGGTTTTTCCTTTTTCCATAAATGCTGTTGATTTTGATGTGCAAATAATACTTCCCTTATAAAGTAAAACATTTTCTCACATAATAGTTCGTTGTTTTACGCCGCAAATATAGTACAAATTGAATGAGCACGTGTTTCAATAATTGTTATTTTGAGTAAGAGTGAAAGAAGCGCAAAAAATAAAAATGAGATTTGATAGTTGTTGATTATTTATTTAACTTTATAAAGAATTAATTTAATAATACAAATAATTATTAGAGTTGAAGAGATCACATTGAACTTGGGAAATTGTCAAGGTAAAAATGATTTTTTTCTTTGTTTTTTTTTCTTCAAATTTGTTATCCCCTTTTCGGGGAATGTAGTCAATTCCTTAATTAATAAAAATGCAATCAGACTGTCAGTCAGTATGGCATAATTGTCTTCGGTTTATTCAGGAGAATATAGGAGAACAAAGTTTTAAAACTTGGTTTGCTCCTATCAGGCCTGTAAAGCTTGAAAACAGAATTCTGACCATTCAGGTGCCCAGTCAGTTTTTTTATGAATGGCTCGAAGAACACTATGTTCATCTTTTACGAGAAGTAATAGACAAGGAACTTGGTCGCGATGGCCGATTGGAATATTCTATAATAGTGGACAAGGGGGATGAACAGCAAAAACCACTTACGGTAAATGTATTGCCACAGAAAAATCCCGTAAAGGGAAATAACCATCATTCTTCAGAAAGTTATTCCGATCCATTTCAGTTAAAAAATGTGGAGCTCATTCAACAGAATTCTCAATTGAGCCCGAAAAATACATTTGAAACTTTTGTAGAAGGTGATTGTAATCGTTTGGCCAGATCAGCAGGTTATGCTGTAGCTCAAAAACCGGGTATCACCTCTTTTAATCCTTTGATGGTGTATGGTGGAGTGGGATTGGGTAAAACCCATCTGGTACAAGCTATTGGAAATGAGATTAAAAACCTTTATAATCATGATAAATTTGTTTTGTACGTTTCATCAGAGAAATTTACCAATCAGTTTATCGAAGCATTAAAAAATAATAGGGTACAAGAATTTTCTAATTATTATCTACAGGTAGATACTTTAATTCTGGATGATGTTCAGTTTTTAGCTGGTAAAGAAAAGACTCAGGAAATATTTTTCCATGTTTTTAATCACCTGCATCAATCCGGAAAGCAGATTATAATGACCAGTGATTGTTCTCCACGGGATTTAAAAGGCATGCAGGAAAGGTTACTAAGCCGGTTTAAATGGGGATTGACTGCTGATTTGCAACAGCCAGATTATGAAACCCGGATGGCCATTATTCAAAAAAAGATTCAGGATGATGGCATTAGCATCCCGGAAGATGTAGTAGAATATCTTGCATACAGCATTGATACAAATATCAGGGAGCTGGAAGGGGTATTGATATCCATGATTGCCCAAGCATCCCTTGTTCGCCAGGACATCACATTGGAATTGGCGAAACAAACTCTTAAGAACATTGTGCATGACATTGATACTGAAGTAGGTATAGATTATATTCAGAAAACGGTAGCAGAATATTTTAAAGTAGATGTAAGCCAATTAAAAGGCAAGATTAGAAAGAAGGAAATAGTAATACCCCGACAAGTGGCCATCTATTTTTCAAAACTATATACCAACCATTCTTTAAAAGTAATCGGATATCATTTTGGAGGTCGTGATCACAGTACTGTAATCCATGCTATGCATTCTATTGAAGATATGATCGAAACAGATGCCCGTTTTAAGAATTCTGTTGAAGAGATCAAAAAGAAATTAAAAATGAGGAGGACCTGATCTTCTAATTATTGACACATTTTTTTTATTATTTCATCGGCATTATCAAAATTATATCCCTTCTCTAATGCTTTATTAAATGCATTGCATGCTTTTATCTTCTTACCATGAAAAGCATAGGTCATACTGAGATAATAATAACCATTGTCTTCTTCAGGATCTAGCTCAATCATTGTCTCAAAATCTTTAATTGCCTTTTTATATTCATTTTGCAATAAAAAAGCATATCCCCGGTTTAAATACCCTACAGTATAACCCGGAAGTCTTTTAATATAAGTAGTAAAATTTCTGATAGCACCATCATAATCTTTTATTTGCATGCGGGTCAAACCAGCATTTCTGATTGCTTCGACCTGCGAACTGTCGGTTTGATAGGTACTGTCCCAATCCTGTATAGCAGCTTCATAATGTTCAGTTTTATTATGGGCAAATCCCCGACGAAACCGGGCTTCTATATTGTGATCATTGATGGCAAGTATGTTAGAATAGATAATTATGGCTTTTTCGTACTTTTCCCATTCCATATAGACACGAGCTAACTCAATCATCGCTGAGGTAAGGCTATCATTTAGCTGAATACTTTTTTCCAGATACTGTACAGCGTCGGAGCTGTCTCGGGTTTGTAAGTACAAAAGACCAATATTGTAATGGGCAGTATAATTATTGGGATCAATATCCAATGCAAGAAAAAAATTGCTTAGGGCATCTGGAATATCTCCCGTTTCGAGATTTGCAATGCCTAAATCAATTAATATTCCTGTATTTAATGGAGCATAAGCAAAAGCGGAGTCAAGATCGGTGACGGCACTGTAATAGTTTTGCTGCCTCATCCTTGACTTGGCCCTGAGATGAAGAACTGAAGCAATATCAGCTTTTAACTTTTGGTAATCATGGTAATCTTTCAATGAAACAAGGGTATCTTTCTTCAATTGGGTGTAATCGATATGTGTGATTTCTTTTTCTGTTTCCTTGAGCAAGTCGAGGGCAATATTGGCATATAATGCTGATTGTCCCCATGATTTTTTTTCGTAAAATATTTCAGAAAGGCGAAGAGCGGCAGGGAAGTAGGTTTGATCAAAGTCGAGTATGCTTTGAAAGTAGCTGATGGCCCTTGAAGTGTCGTTTTGTTTTAATGCAGCTTCAGCTTCAATCAGGTAGATTTCACTTTGTTGAGCCATCATAGAATGGCCTATGATGCCTGATAATATTATTAGGATGATTCTATTCATAATTAAAGATGAGTTGACAACAGTCTCCCTACGTTCGTATCTTACAACGAAATAAGTGAATTATACTTGGTAAATAGTAAAGATATTTAGCTCTTTTACCAAATGCAAGTGAGGCCAAATAAAAAAACAGGCCTCTTCATGGAGACCTGTTTTTCGATATCACTTAATAATTTCAATAAGCTATTATTACATCATGCCGCCCATGCCGCCGCCCATTGGAGGCATAGCAGGAGCAGATTTTTCATCTTCTGGAGAATCTGCTACTACACACTCGGTAGTTAACAACAATGCTGCGATAGAAGCTGCATTTTCCAGTGCAAGACGGGTAACTTTAGTTGGATCAATTACACCAGCTGCAAATAAGTTTTCGTATTTGTCAGTGCGTGCATTGTAACCATAATCGTCTTTACCTTCCCTAACCTTCTGAACAACCACAGAACCTTCCATGCCTGCATTTTCAACAATGATTCTTAAAGGAGCTTCAAGCGCATTTTTTATGATCAATACACCAATTCCCTGATCTTCATTATCTACAGGCACGTTAGTCAGTGCTTCAGCTGCTCTAACCAATGCCACACCACCACCGGCAACTACACCTTCTTCTACAGCAGCCCTGGTAGCATGCAATGCATCGTCTACTCTGTCTTTCTTTTCTTTCATCTCCACTTCAGTTGCAGCACCTATGTAAAGGATTGCTACACCACCAGATAATTTGGCAAGTCTCTCCTGAAGTTTTTCTTTGTCGTAGTCAGAAGTAGTAACATCGATTTGAGCTCTGATCTGTTGGATACGGGCTTGAATATCTTCGCTGCTGCCACTACCATTTACGATGGTTGTGTTATCTTTATCGATATTGATTTTCTCAGCAGTTCCAAGGTAATCGATGGTAGCATTTTCCAATTTATAACCTCTTTCTTCAGAGATTACAGTACCACCTGTCAGAATGGCAATATCTTCCAGCATGGCTTTTCTTCTGTCACCAAAGCCAGGAGCTTTTACAGCAGCAATTTTGAGAGCTCCCCTGATCTTGTTTACCACTAATGTAGCAAGTGCTTCACCATCTACATCTTCAGCAATAATCAAGAGTGGTTTGCCTGTTTGGGCCACTGCTTCCAACACTGGAAGTAATTCCTTCATGGTTGAGATCTTCTTATCGTAGATCAGGATGTAAGGATGATCCAATTCTGCTTCCATTTTTTCTGTATTGGTCACAAAATATGGAGACAGATATCCTCTGTCGAATTGCATACCTTCTACAGTTTTGATTTCTGTTTCAGTTCCTTTTGCTTCTTCCACAGTGATCACACCATCAGTACCTACCTGATCCATAGCTTCTGCTATCATTTTGCCGATTTCCTCATCGTTATTGGCAGAAATAGCAGCAACCTGGGAGATTTCATTAGATCCGCTGATAGTTTTAGAATTTTGTCTTAGGTGAGCCACTACTGCCGTTACGGCCTTGTCAATGCCGCGTTTAAGGTCCATTGGATTGGCACCTGCGGTTACGTTTTTCAAACCACCATTAAAAATAGCTTTTGTTAATACAGTAGCGGTTGTTGTTCCGTCACCAGCATTGTCAGCAGTTTTAGATGCCACTTCTTTTACCAATTGGGCACCCATATTTTCGATAGGATCTTTTAATTCAATGTCCTTGGCTACGGTTACACCGTCTTTGGTTACTGTAGGAGCACCAAATTTTTTGTCGAGGATTACGTTCCGGCCTTTAGGTCCCAAGGTTACTTTTACCGCATCGGCAATTGTATCAACGCCTTTTTTTAGCTTATTCCTAGCATCGGTATTAAAAAGAATGTCTTTAGCCATAATAACAAATGTTTAGTTTTTCGTAAAATAAAAAGTTAAATGATTGCGAAAATGTCAGATTCACGCATGATTAAATAATCTTTGCCGTCAATAGTTATTTCAGTACCAGAATACTTACCATAAAGGATCTGATCACCTACTTTTACTGTCAATGGTTCATCTTTCTTACCATTGCCCACTGCCACTACTTCGCCTTTTTGTGGTTTTTCTTTGGCTGTATCGGGAATAATAATTCCTGATGCTGTTTTTTCTTCTGCCGCAGCTGGTTCTACAAGAACCCTGTCTGCAAGAGGTTTGATGTTTACTGTTGACATTTTATTAATCATTTTTTAGTTAAAACTCGAATCTTTCAATGGACAATGGAATTGCATTTCTTATGCCAACTTAATTTTTGGCAATATTTACTGCCACTTTTGCAGGAAATTCGTTAATGTAATGAAAAACCTGACACTAATGGGTTTAAGTATTGACTTTCAGGACATCTTAATTAATTTGTAATATAGAATTTTAAACTTGGGATAATTATGAATGAATTACCAAAAGATTGGCTTACGCACGGATTAATTGATTATGAGTATAAAAAATATGTGGTAATGGCTTATTTACAAGATGTAAAAGAAAGTTTTAATCAATACATCTTGTACCCATTTCTATCGGATTTGGTATTCCATTACAAAAATCTACTTAGTATCAAGGAAAACAAAAAACTGATTTATGAAAATTTTCCCAAAGTAATTTCGAAAGCTGATTTTGAAAAACTCCAAATTACTTATAAAAAAATAATAGACGATGATGATGTGATGAAAGAAATCGAAGACATTTTGGATTTCTCATTAGGCAAATTCAAAGACTTATTAGATGAGGGCAAGGATATTTATGAATTTGTGGAAGATCATGTTGAGATTGCTCCCATTGGTGTATCACCACTTTATGCCAAAGAAGGTTATTTGTTGATCAATCAAATAGAAAAGACAGATATGGCGGTTTACCGGTATCTGATTACGGTATTTGAAAATGCCAATGAAACATTTCGAGGAGTACATACGGAATACCTGGAGACGGTAAACAAAAGTATATCACATACTTATGAGAATCTTAAACTGGAATTGATCCGGAAATACAATTATTTCCCCAACCCTGCTACTTACCTGGTCATGGCGAAGGTTAAGCTGCCTTTTGAACAAACCTTGTTTCCGGTGGCAAAACGATTGTTGGTCAAATATATTAATTCAAGTCACTCCTATTGATGAGTGCTGTTGACGAGGGTTGATTAAGGGATTATTTTAGGTAGGTAAATGGATAAAAAAACGCCGGATTAAATTGTCCGGCGTTTATTCTTTATAATATTGATTCAACAATGAGTTAATTATTCAAAGTGTCTTCTTCTGGAATTAATAATTCCTGACCATCATTTTGTTGATCTTCTGGAATTTCATCGAACAATGGACCAAATGGTTCAGGCCGTTGTTGTTCTGCCTCTTGTATGTTCGGAGTAGTGGCATTTCGAGCGGGTGCAGCATCCCTTAAAACAAAACTTGAAGTAAGGCTGAATATAACAATGGTAATAGCCAATCCCCAGGTCAGTTTTTCTAACAAGTCAGATGTTTTTTTCACCCCTATCAACTGCCCACCTGAACCACCAAAAGTACTGGATAATCCCCCACCTTTAGGATTCTGCGCCAATACCACCAGGATCAGTAAAACGGCAGCAATCAATGTAATTGTAATGGATAAAGTAAACCACATAGTTTTATTTTTTTAACTCTTCAATTAAAGATGCAAAGTAAGCCTTTTTTTGGGGAAATTTCCAAATTAATTTTTTATAAATGTCAATAGCCTTATCTATTTTTCCCTGATCTTTCATAATTATTGCCAGGTTTTCCGAAATCAGTTCATCATTTAATGATGAGCTTTTCAAAGACAGATCTTCTTGAGGCTTTTGAGGGCCTTCGGGAACTTTCAGTTTGCGCTTGACCAAAGAGCTTTCATTAATAATGAAGTTGTCTATTATCTCAAACTGCTGTTTTTTTCTAAGATCACCCTCATTTTCCCCTTCCGAATCCAAAGAAGTATTAGGTGACTCGGGTATAACTTCATCTTGTTGAGTTTTATTGTCTTCTTCAGCTGTATTGCCCACAATTTCTATATCATCAGCATTCATATTTTGAAGTTTTTCACGAAGTATTTTATTCTCAGCAATAGCTACAATTATCTGATCGGTAACATCAGAATAAATAGATTCTGAATCAGGAGCCTGATCTGATGTCGGCTTTTCAATCTCAGTTTCGAAAAATCCTGTGTTTGAATTTTCTGATTCAGGTATATCTGTCTTGGTATTTGAATCATCCTGCAATTCTGTTTCCGTGATAGCAATTTCGGGGTCGCTGGTATCTGGCGTATTAAATTCTGACTGATCTTTAGTTATAACACTTCCGGATTGTTCATCCTGATTGTTGAAATCCACTTCCGTTGTGTTTTCTGTAATGGTTTCGGTAAGTTGACTTTCAGCAGGAGGGGGTTCAGGATTATGAGGTAAACTGCTCCAGCCATTTTCCATAATATTTTTTAACACAGCCCTGTTTACGGTACGTAAAGCTGCATGGTTCAATTTCAATGTTTTATCGGGATGGTTATACTCTTTGGAAAGTTTTGCCAATAAAATATGTCCAATCTGGCAGAAGGGATATTTTTCAACATATGCTTCCAATAACGGAATATCTTCTTCAGATAATTCAGATGGATTAGAAATGTATGTTTGAAATTTTTCCTGATTCACGGCTGCAATATAAAGCATTTATGGTTGAAATTCAATAATTGAATCTATCTTTAATTACCAGTTAGCTACTGTCGCATTGAAAATATCATATACAATTTGTGTAAAAATAGTTTCGATCAAATCATTTTCCACCTGGCTAAGTTGTTGAGATTCCGGATCATAATCTTCATAAAAAGAAAAACTTCTATTTTCAAAACTCTGTTCTGGATCAACATTATTAATATATGAAACCTTTACACTAATGGTAAGACGCTGTGCTTGCGCCACATCAGGTCTATTGGGGTCTCCAGAGGCAGTTTGAGCTACAGGCGATATTCTGTAATCACTGATTGAGCCAAGTAATTGAAGATGCCCGTCATTATCCAAAAGGTCAAGTTGTGTATTTTGTTGGTAATAATCCCGCAATTGCTCAGAAAATACTTGTGCAATATTGGGTGGGCCTCCTGCAGTTTCATCATAGAAATTTTCAATGGTAATGGTTTGGATTTTGGAATAGTCAATGGCAATACCCGATAAAGAATATACACCACAACTTTGAACCAAAAAACATGACAACAAAATCCCAATAAGATTAAATATCTTCCAATGCATACTGTTTGATTTTCCTATATAACGTCCGTTCAGAGATTCCAAGATCTTGAGCTGCATATTTTCTTTTATTATGATTTTTCTGAAGTGCTCTGATAATCAGTTCCTTCTCTTTTTTCTCAATAGACAGTGATTCATCTAATTCGGTTTCATGCGAAATATCCTCAATTTCTTCCTTTTCACGATGGTCATTATAAGGGGAAGTCGTTCTAATATGAGGAATCTCAAATGATTTATTCGAGTTGGCATCTGATAAAAGAAAGGTTGATGGAACATGAGGGTCCTGTTTTATTTCAGCACCCATATTATGAAATAGATCCTGATTTTCCTGGATGATATCATCACTATAATCCCCCTGCTTCAATATTTGATGTACCAGCTTTTTTAAATCTGTTACATCCTTTTTCATATCGAATAATATTTTATAAAGTAGGTCTCTTTCGGTAAATCCTTCCGGACGTTTATTTAAATCCTGATACAGGGTAGGTAAATTTGATTTTTCTTTAGGTAAAAATTTTACCAACATCTCAGAATTGATCTCTCGCTCTATTGACAACACAGACATCTGTTCCACCAAATTCTTTAATTGCCTTATATTTCCTGGAAATCGATAGCTCAGTAAAAGTGTTTTGGACTCATCTGTTAAAACTACTGGCTTGGTGCGATATTTTTCTGCGAAGTCTATGGCAAATTTTCTGAATAGTAAAAAGATATCTTCACCTCTTTCTCTTAAAGGCGGCACAAAGATGGGTACTGTACTTAACCGATAATATAAATCTTCACGGAATTTTCCTTTTTGAATTGCCTCATCCAATATTTTATTGGTAGCAGCTACCACTCTTACATCTGTTTTCTGAACTTTTGAAGAACCAACTTTTATAAACTCCCCATACTCCAGCACCCTCAACAACCTTGCCTGGGTATTAAGTGGCATTTCACCAATTTCATCGAGAAAAATTGTGCCGCCATTCGTGACTTCAAAATACCCTTTTCTGGTTTCGTATGCTCCAGTAAATGAGCCCTTTTCATGTCCAAATAATTCTGAATCAATAGTCCCTTCAGGAATGGCACCGCAATTAACGGCAATAAAAGGACCATGCTTTCGCATACTTAATTGGTGAATTATTTTGGAAAAAGATTCTTTCCCACTCCCACTTTCTCCGGTAATTAATGCTGTCATATCGGTAGGGGCTACCTGTGCCGCCACCTCGATGGCATGATTGAGCAAAGGAGAATTACCAATGATCTCAAATCGCTGTTTTATTGATAAGATATCCTGTTCTCTCACGTTTTTAAAATTAGATCAGCAGTAAATTAATTTATTAAATGGAGGTGCCCATCAAAGTGGCAGAAGTACAATCCGTCACTATTACCTCTACATATTGTCCCGGTAAAAAAGCTTTTCTAGGGAAAACCACTACTTTATTTGCACTGTTTCGACCTTGCATATGTTCTGACGATTTTTTTGAAACACCTTCTACTAATACCTTATGGACTTTGTTGAGATCGAGTTTATTTCTTTCTAGGGACAACTGTTGTTGTTTATCAATGATTTCCTGTAATCTTCTTTTTTTCACGATTTCTGGAATATCATCATCCAATTTTTTTTCAGCGTAAGTGCCAGGTCTTTCCGAATACATGAACATATAGGAGAAATCGTATTTAGCATAATCCATCAATGAAAGTGTATCCTGATGTTCCTCTTCCGTTTCTGAACAAAATCCGGCTATCACGTCAGATGAAATACCACATTCGTTGCCTAAAATCCTCCTGATGGCATCTATTCTTTCAATATACCATTCCCTGGTATAAGTTCTTTTCATTAGTTCCAATATTCTGGTATTGCCACTTTGAGCTGGTAGGTGAATGTATTTACAGATGTTATCATATTTTTTCATTGTATAAAGCACCTCATCTGTCATATCTTTCGGATGAGAGGTTGAAAACCGGACCCGTAAATCAGGATGAACTTGAGCTACTCTTTCGAGAAGTCCTGCAAAATTTACATTTTCATTGTCAGTGATCCACTTGTAAGAATCCACATTCTGCCCTAATAGGGTAACCTCACGGTACCCATTATCATATAAATATTGAGCTTCCCGTACTATGGAATGTGGATCCCGACTTCTTTCCCTGCCCCTGGTAAAGGGAACCACACAAAAAGAACACATATTGTCGCAACCACGCATGATAGAGATAAAAGCCGTAATGCCATTACTATTCAAGCGTATGGGGCTAATGTCAGCATAGGTTTCTTCCCTTGATAAAAAGGTATTAATAGCTTTGGATCCTTCATCGACTTGCAATACCAACTTGGGCAAATCACGATAAGCATCAGGCCCAGCTACAATATCTACAATCTTTTCTTCTTCAAGAAATTGTTGTTTTAAACGCTCTGCCATACATCCCAACACGCCTATGATCAATCCCGGGTTTTTCTTTTTTAAAGAATTGAACTCAGACAATCGTTTGCGTACAGTTTGTTCTGCTTTTTCACGGATGGAACAGGTATTGATAAATATAGCATCTGCTATGGTATAATCAGATGTAGAATCAAAGCCGTCTTTTTGCATGACAGACATCACAATTTCCGAATCAGAAAAATTCATTTGACATCCGTAGCTTTCGATGTATAATTTTCTTTTTTTACCTGTATTTTGTTCTTCTGATACTTTTAAGGTTTCACATGTGGATTTTTTCTCCTCCCTTAATATTCCGATGTCCTTAATCAAATTTTCCATAATCCTCAATTTCCGGACGGCAAAGATAATAAACTTCAATATTAAAAATGCCATTTTGTCAGTGAAAAGCCTTAAGATATTTATGAGTTTTGCATTGTTCCTTCTTTTCTCGGTTTAGTAGCAATCAACATTCAAAACTCAATTTACCCCCTTTTTAAGGCTGATCTCTTTAACACTTCATTAACTACACACTTACGTTCTTCTGATTTATGTCATGTTTTTTTACTGGCTATTGCTTTAATTTTATGAATTGTTCAAGGATCTTTCATATACTAATCACTGATAAATAATGGATAGGAGAAAATTTATTCAAAAGACCGCCGGTGCCGGGTTGTCGCTAGGTTTGGCTACGAGTATGTTTGGAAATCTGTCAGCCATGGCATTCAATCCTGTAGACCTTGTAGCAATAAAAGGGGGCGAAGCAACAGATATGTTCAACAAAGCGATTGAAGCTATTGGCGG
Source organism: Bacteroidota bacterium (assembly GCA_023393375.1). Taxonomy (GTDB): domain Bacteria; phylum Bacteroidota; class Bacteroidia; order Cytophagales; family Cyclobacteriaceae; genus JAEWLI01. The sequence goes on along the minus strand of JAEWLI010000074.1, from coordinate 37,550 downwards.
CATGTCGAGGTTTGTTAAAAGAGGTCAAACGGTGGTAGTAAAACCTAACATTGGCTGGGATGCAGAACCAGAAAAAGCTGCCAATACCAATCCTAAGTTAGTACATAGAATCATAGAACATTGTCTGAATGCCGGAGCAAAGGAAGTTTTTGTATTTGACCATACATGTGATACATGGACCAGATGTTATACAAATAGTGGAATTGAAAGAGCAACTAAAGATGCCGGCGGGAAAATAGTTGGTGGAAATACCGAAAACTTTTATCAGAGTGTCGAAGTGGGGGGTAAAGTGTTAAAATCGGCAAAAGTACATGAATTGATTTTATCATCCGACGTTTTTATAAATGTGCCTGTTTTAAAACATCATTCGTCTACCAAACTCACAGTTGCGATGAAAAACCTCATGGGGATTGTTTGGGATAGGGGATTCTGGCACAGAAATAATTTACATCAGTGTATTGCTGATTTTGCCACATTCAGAAAACCAGATTTGAATATAATAGATGCATATGCTGTGATGAAAAGAAACGGCCCAAGAGGCGTCTCTGTCGATGATTTAGTGCCAATGAAATCACAAATCATTTCTACTGACATGGTAGCTGCGGATGCAGCTGCAGCTATGATGTTTGGATCGAAACCTGAAGATATCCCTTACATTAATTTTGCTGATGAGTTGAAGGTTGGTGTAAAAGATCTGAGCAAATTAAATATAAAAAGGTTGACAATATAACAAGTTGATGGGTTTGAAGCATTTAAAGAAGGTCCGAATTGTTGTTTCCCTTTTGTTTTTTCTATTAACATTTCTACTGTTTATAGATTTCAGGCACATACTTCCTGAAAAATTTATCAATTACCTTTTATATCTTCAGTTTGCCCCATCCATGATGAAGTTTATCACTGTGGTAGGTATCGCTGCTTTGGGATTTCTGATTGTGATTGTCCTGACATTGTTATTTGGGAGGGTATATTGTTCTTCTGTTTGTCCATTGGGCACATTACAAGATGGCATCAGCCACATTTCAAAAAGAGTACAAAAACGAAATAAGAAGAAGAAAAAGATATATAAATACAATCGACCACACAATTGGTGGCGTTATGGTTTTTTGGTTGTTGTAGTCATTTTCCTATTGGCAGGTAGTGTATTCGCATTGAACCTTTTAGACCCATTCAGCAATTTTGGAAGGATTAGCGTGAATCTGATCAAACCAATATATATTGGAATTAATAATATTATAGCCAATACATTGCTAAAACTTGACTTGTTCTGGCTTTATCCTGCAAAATATGGCAAAATAGACTGGATTTTTTTATTGTATCCTTCTGCTATATTGGGAGTTATTACCTGGATGTCATACCGTAAAGGTCGGTTATATTGTAACGCTATCTGTCCTGTGGGTACTTTTCTTGGATTGATTTCAAGATTTTCATTATTCAAAATTAGAATTAGTGACAGTGAATGCAACAATTGTGGATTATGTGAATGGGACTGTAAGTCAAATTGTATTGATAAAGTAAACAAGCATGTAGATTTCTCCAGATGTGTCAATTGCTTCAATTGTTTTACTGTATGTAAAAAAGATGCCATGACGTACAAAATGTCATGGCAAAAAAAACCTGTAAGTAAAAAGCCGGTGCCTGTTCATATGGCTACTGCTGATGAATCCAAAAGAAGTTTTATTGCTGGATCAGCGGTTATATTAATGAGTATCTTCGGGTTTAAATTGAATAAAATGCCATCAGGCAATTATGACAATGCCAGTTTGGCGAATCCTGGTGAAATTACTTCGTCCAGGCCAACGATTATTCCTGAGGCAAAAGATTTTCCGGTTACCCCTCCTGGAGCCAGTACCATCCGTAAATTTACTGATAGGTGCACAGCTTGTCATCTTTGCGTCAGTGCATGTCCCACCCATGTCATTCAGCCTTCTTTGACTCAATATGGTTTGACTGGTTTTATGCAACCACACATGGATTATCATGCAGGGTTTTGTAATTTCGAATGCACCATCTGCATGGATGTTTGTCCAGCGGGTGCTTTGTTGCCAGTCTCATTAGAAGAAAAGAAGCTGATTCAGTTGGGTAAAGCAGTTTTTATCAAAGAAAATTGTGTAGTTGAGACAGACGGAACAGATTGTGGTGCATGTTCTGAACACTGTCCCACCAAAGCAGTGGATATGATACCTTATCATGATGGGCTGTTTATTCCTCAAGTAACTGAAGATATTTGCATTGGCTGTGGTGCTTGTGAATATGCATGCCCTACCAAACCATATAAGGCTATTTTTGTCAATGGCAATGCTGTACATGTAAATGCACAGAAGCCCCAGCAAGAAGCATTGGACATAGACATAGATTATACTGAGGATTTCCCATTTTAAAATCATTGCCTTTTTATGGAAGGCCTCTTAAACATAATCCAAACTTCATTTCCGATTCACTACTCCCGTTAATATTTCTTTTAGAAAAAATTCAAATATTATTAGTTTAATTTCAGGTAATTGTATATATTTTATTTTTTTTATAACCCTAGTGTATATTTTTTACTTAAAACACCGATGCTATGAATGAATTAGTCAAAAATCAACAAATGGCATATGAAACCTCATACGACAAGCGAGGTTTAGAAGCCTACACTTGCCATTATACAAAAGACACTTGGATCAGATTTGTCAGGGACAGAAGGCTTCATATGGCGGTAAAGGAGCTTTCCAGCCATTTTAAAGTAAAACTGGAGGAAATAAGAGATTGGAAAGTATTGGTGGTTTGTGGTGGAGTAGGAGGAGAGGGGCTCTTTTTTCTTAATCAAGGTTTTTCCTCAGTTACCGTGAGTGATTTTTCCTACCATGCCTTAGAGACCTGTAAACATTTAGATCCCAGATTAAAGACCATGTTTGCTGATTGTGAAAATATTGATCTTGAGGAAAATTCTTTTGATTTGGTAGTGGTTCAGGATGGACTACATCACCTCTCACGTCCCGCTCTTGGTTTGACCGAAATGTTAAGGGTAGCCAGTAAAGCAGTTATAGTTATTGAGCCCCATACGGGAGTGGTCTCAAAATACATGGGTCGGGAATGGGAAGATCATGATGGAATAATAAACTATGTGTTCCGGTGGAACAATTCCATACTGGTTCAAACATCCAAAAGTTACCTTTTGTCAAGGGCCTCATATATTAAATGTTTATGTTTTTGGAATCATACTTTTGCCATTAAACCATTTGTGACATTTTTACCTAAAAAATATAAAGTAAAAGGTGCTAAAATCATTTATGGTATATTAGATACTATTTTTCCATTCCTGGGCAATCAAATGATCGGTATTATAGAAAAGAAACAATAGAAAACTGATTATTTATTTTATTTTTGTGTTTCTTGTATATAACTACGGGACAGAAAATTATTTGTGATTAAAAAGTCATTTATGCCAAGTCACTTTCAACTAAAAGAGATATTTAAGGATATAGATCAATACAATAGTTTCGATCCGAATCATGAATTTTATCAAGGCCGGGAATTTCCAAGAGAACAGTTATACGGTGTGCGGATGACGGAAAAACTAAATGAATTTCACCCAGAAGCACCCATACCTGTACAAATTGCTGCCCGTGGTCAACATGTAGGTAGATGGGAAATCCCCCGTCAGTCATACCCAATGAATAAAGTCGGATATTTTCAGTGGAGGAATGAACTAAAGGTTTATCATTCCAAAATACTAGAAAATATATTGATAAAGCATAATGCTGACAATGATCTGATTGAAAGGGTAAAATACCTTATCCAAAAAAAGAATTTAAAAAATGACCCTGATACACAAACATTGGAAGATGTGATCTGTCTTGTATTTTTAGAATATTATCTGGAAGAATTTGCGGGAAAACATCCTGATGAAAAAGTTATTGATATTTTGACCAAAACCTGGCGTAAAATGAGCGAAAAAGCACATGAAGCTGCGCTCAAAATTAATTATAATGAAAAACTTATGCCACTGATAGAAAGATTTGTAGGGACATTGCACAATGAACGCAACAAATAGAAAAAATATAGACAGGTAAATCCTGTCTATATTTTTAATCTTTAACTTAAACAATAAATAACTTAACCCCAATATTATTCTAAAGTGACCGTATAAGTTCCTCCTATTTCCCCTACTCTGGCTTCGGGATTAGTTGCTATAAAAGTCAGCTTAACCGATGTAGGGGCATCAACATTAGGTAAAAACTGAACATTGGTCAATTGATTGGTGGAAGCATTTGTTAATGCAATTGTTGAAATTGCTGTACCCGACCAACTCCATGTAGCTCCAGCTCCTGTAGTCCATAATATTTGAACATCACCTGAAGAAGTTGAAAATGTTGTGGGTGTAATATCAACTCCACTTCCCGTAGCTCCAAAGGAAATCTTCATTGGAGATACATCTGCGAGGGTAACTTCAGTACCCGTTACAGCTGTCACATCCCAGGGGCTGCCATCCTTTAATGCTTTTGTTGCCTTTTGCTGGTCATTTAATTCAGCAGGTTTAGGATCATCTTTTTTACCACATCCTGCAAAAAATATTACTAGCCCCAAAATGGTTAGGCTTAATATTGTTCTGATGTACTTCATAATTATTGTTTTTTTTCTCTTGATAAATAAACGTGATAAAAGTAATCAAAATTTTCAATAGAGGAGAAGTTATTCTATTGGTAAATCTTACATCTTACATTCTGATATATTGATGACCTTGGATGCCCACTGATATTCCATCTTTTGGTTGGATGCAATCAAGATGAGTTTATCTTCTGATAATGCTTTGATCTGATCGAAATACCATTTTATTCCCTCTTCGTCAAGATTTACAGTTGGTTCGTCCAAAAAAAGAACATTGCTTTCTGAGAAAAAAGCAAGTGCCAGCTTTACCCGCTGTTTCATTCCCGAAGAAAAATTGTAGATAAATTTATTAGCGGAATGGTTAAATCCCAAAAGTTCAATTATACTGTCTATGGTATGACCGGGAATGATCTTTTTAAATTTGAAATGAAATTGAAGCAACTCGGTGAGGTTAAATTCTTCAATGAGTTCAAGATACGGAGCTGCAAAAATTATATGTTTATAAAAATCCTCATCGGTCACCGGTAATCCTTTATGGGAATATGCAATTGTCCCTGTAGTGGCGGGTAAATAGCCTGCAATTACTTTTAATAGAGTGGACTTGCCGCTGCCATTTGGCCCAACAATAGCATATGATTGCCCACTCAATAATGAGGTATCAAGGTTTTTGAAAATCCAATCCCTGTTAAACTTTTTTCCAAGTCCGGTCAGGTGGATATCCATTTCAGGCTTTGTAACCTTTCATTACACCACGGTCAGACTGCCGGATAAAATTTACTATCACATCGCGTTCGTGAGAAGGAGGACATTCCACCTGAACCATATCGAGTGCTTTTGAATTATTCAGCCCTTTTTGGAAAATATAACGATATATTTCTTGGATCTCATTAATCTGATCATTAGAAAATCCTCTTCTGCGTAATCCAACAGAATTGATGCCCGCATAACTCAATGGTTCGCGAGCTGCAACTGTAAATGGTGGCACATCTTTTCTAACCAAAGAACCTCCTGCTATCATCACGTGTGCACCCACTCTTACAAACTGGTGGACTGCACTGGCTCCTCCGAAAACAGCAAAATTATCTACCTCTACATGACCTGCCAATTGTACAGAATTGCTGAATATACAATTGTCGCCCACGATACAATCGTGGCCAATGTGTACATAGGCACATAACAATACCCTGCTGCCCACTCTGGTCAAATGCTTTTCAGCAGTACCACGGCTGATGGTGACATATTCCCGAATTGTAGTATTGTCGCCGATTTCAGTAAGGGTTTTTTCACCACGAAATTTGAGATCCTGCGGAACACCTGATATCACAGCTCCTTGGTAAATTTTACAGTTTTTTCCTATCCGTGCTCCATTCATTATACTTACATGGGAGCCGATCCAGGTATCATCACCAATTACCACATCTTTTTCTATGGTTACAAAAGGTTCGATGACTACATTTGAGCCAATTTTTGCTTCGGGATGTATATTTGATAAGGAATGGTTCATGAATCTTTTCTTACTATTCTTGCTGTCATTATGGCTTCACATACCAGAGAATCACCTACAAATGCGTATCCCTGCATTTTTGCTATTCCACGTTTAATTGGATTTAATAATTCACACTTCATAATAATGGTATCTCCAGGAAGAACCATTCTTCTAAATTTACAGTTCTCGATTAACAGGAAAAGTGTGATATAATTCTCCGGGTCAGGTACAGTGTTCAGTACAAGCACACCTCCGGTTTGGGCCATGGCTTCTACAATTAACACACCCGGCATCACCGGACTGCCGGGAAAGTGACCTTGAAAAAACGGTTCACTGCTTGTTACGTTTTTTACCCCTGCTACAGTTACATCGTCTAAATGAAATATTTTATCTACCAGTAAAAATGGAAACCGATGAGGTAAAAAGCCCATCACTTGATTGATATCCAAGACAGGGGGTAATTTGGGATCATAATGTGGGATATTGCTGACAGATGCCTCTTTCATTGCTTTTTTCAATTTTTTTGCAAAAGCAACATTAGCGGCATGACCCGGACGAGCAGCAAGTATCTGAGCTTTGATAGGCCTGCCGGCAAGGGCAAGATCACCCATCAAATCAAGAAGTTTATGTCTTGCTGGTTCGTTTTTATATCTCAGCTCTACATTATTTAATATCCCCTCCTTTTTTACTTCAACTTTAGGTTTATTAAATAACTTGGCCAGATAATCAATTTCATTATCCTGCACAATCCTATCAACAATAACGATAGCATTATTCAAGTCACCACCTTTGATAAGGTTGTGTTTGTACAGCATTTCAAGTTCATGCAAAAAACAAAATGTTCTGCATGAAGCAATTTCTTTTGGAAATTGTTTGATATCCGTGATGGAAGCATGTTGGCTTCCCAATACAGGTGAATTATAATCGACCATTACAGTTACCCTGTAATCATCCAAAGGCAATGCGGCTATTTCTACATCCCTTGACCCATCTCTGTAAAAGATACTTTCCCTGACTTCGAAAAAATTCCTAAGGGAATTTTGCTCTTCTGTTCCAACTGATTGCAATGCTTCCACAAACATTTTGGCACTTCCGTCCATAATGGGTGGTTCTGGCCCGTCAAGCTGAATCAGTACATTATCTATTTCCATACCAACCAATGCAGCTAGTGTATGTTCTACGGTGTTTATCCTGGCACCGTTTTGTTCAATGGTAGTTCCTCTCGAAAGATCCACCACATTGTCCACATCGGCATCTACTATTGGTTGGCCATCCATATCAATTCTTTGAAATTTTATGCCATGGTTGGCCTTTGCGGGTAAAAAAGTCATATTGGCTTGCACCCCGGTGTGCAAACCGACCCCAGATACTGTAATAGGTTTTCTAATCGTATGTTGTTTATTATTCATCGTCTCTGATTCTAGCGGACAAATTTATAATTTTTTCCTCAAGTTGTTTTACTGATTTTTTTAATTCCGGCAAATCTCGGAAAACAGAATATGATTTCAAATATTTCATCCGCTCCATACTTGGACTTCCCAGTCTCACTTCTCCTTCGTTTTCTATACTTGAAATGATGCCAGTCTGAGCCGCAAGCACAACTTTATCCGCAATAGTTAAATGTCCAATTATCCCTACCTGGCCTGCGATCATACAATTTTTTCCAATTTTTGAGGATCCCGAAATGCCAGCTTGCGCTGCAATTACAGTATTAGAACCAATCACGACATTGTGAGCCACCTGAATCAGATTATCCAATTTGGCTCCCGCTTCTATGCGAGTAGATTCAAAAGTAGCACGGTCAATAGTGGTATTGGCACCGATATTTACATGATCACCCAATACTACATTTCCAATTTGGGGAATGGTTTTAAATGAACCATCAGGTTGAGGAGCAAAACCAAAACCATCACTACCCAATACGGCACCAGCATGAATGGTGCAAGCTTTACCAATAACAGTTCTTTCGTAAATCTTGGCTCCCGGATATATTATAGTGTGATCATCAATTTTAACATGATCGCCAATATACACATGTGGATATATCTTTACATGATTACCGATGGTGACATGATTGCCAATATATGAAAATGCACCCCTGTAAATGTTTTCACCGGCTATACTGTTTTCACCTATAAAGGAAGGTTGCTCAACACCTAATTTCTGATCACTGATAAGTTTCTGATACTCTTCTAGCAGAGAAGTAAAACTGGAATATGGATCATCTACTTTAATAAGGGTGGTGTTAATTTGTTTTTTGGGAACAAAATCCTTCCTTACCAACACTGCCGTAGCTTCAGTAGTATAGATATAGGGTTCATATTTTGGATTTGCTAAAAAACATATCCCTCCTCTTTTCCCTTCCTGTAGGGTATCTATTCGGTGCACCTTCTCAGAGCCATCACCTATCACCTCACCATTGAGCATGATGGCTACATCATTAATACTGAATTCCATATTCACCTTATGTACTTGAAAATTCTCACAAAGATAAACTTTTGGGCCAGCATAGGTAGTATTTTTTTACAATTTTGCTCATTGCTTTGATATTCGGTAAATCAGAAGCTTGAGCAATATCTACAACTGAACCATTTTTCTTTAGGATGTTTATTTTTTCACCTCCTGAAATATATGCCGAATTGCTCATACTCCCTGTAACCAGAAAATATTCCGATTCAGCTTTATTGATTTTGTAATATGATATTACATTTTTTTTAAGAGCCTTAATTTCCTTTTCCTCTGGATTTTTATTAAATAAAATCACCTTAAAGAGATTTCTGTTCATAATCATCTGGCTCAATAAGGATAATGTTTTGTCACTATGGTTGTACCAAAATTTGATGGCACCCCAAATGTCATAATCATCAAGTGTGGCAAACGCTGATAAATAGGAATCATTTTCTTCAAATTTTTCCAGTGTAACGTTTTCTTGAAGAAATAATAGGAGTGCCGGGCTTGCATGGAGGTTTTCTCCCGCCTGTGCTAAATATTTTGCTCTTCTGATCAATTGCATCAGCATTTTTTCAATTCCTACTGTAGTTTTATGAAAATATACCTGCCAGTACATCAATCTGCGTGCACTTAAAAAATTTTCTATCGAATAAATCCCTTTTTCTTCCACTACTAACTGATCATCCACCACATTAATCATTTTTATTATCCGATCAACTCCAACTGTACCCTCTGATACCCCGGTAAAATAGCTGTCCCTAGACAGATAGTCCAATCTGTCTACATCAAGTTGACTGGAAACCAACTGATGAAAGAACTTCCGCTCGTAAGTATTTTTAAATATTTTAATCGCTAACGCTAAATGATCATTAAAATGAACATTCAACCGATGAAGGAAAATATTGGAAATCGCTTCATGGTTTACAGAGGAAAGTAAAGTTGGTTCGAGTGTATGAGAAAATGGCCCATGGCCAATATCGTGTAAAAGAATGGCACACAAAGATGATTCATATTCATGATCTGAAATTTCCACCCCTTTTAATCTGAGACTGTCTAAAGCAGCACCCATAAGGTGCATTGCACCAATGGCATGATGAAACCGGGTATGGATCGCACCAGGATATACAAAATCGGTAAGCCCTAGTTGTTTTATACGTCTTAATCGTTGAAAATAGGGATGTTCGATCAGGTCAAATACAAGATCCGACGGAATTGACAGCAAACCATACAATGGATCATTAATAATTTTTCTTTTATTCACAGCATCAATGCCAGTTAAAAAATATTAAATGTAAAAACATTCCTACAAAATAAGCAAACATTCGCTTACCAATAAACTTTACTTTTAAGTTGTTGATGTAAGTTTAATTATATTTGGGTAAATAATGAGTGGTTATGCAAAATTATAAAATTCTGTGGGTTGATGATGAAATTGATTTACTCCGCCCCCATATTCTTTTTCTTCAAAACCGGGGATATGAAGTAACACCAATAAATAATGGGTCAGATGCCATAGAAAAATGTCAGAACGAACAATTTGATGTGGTATTTTTAGATGAAAATATGCCAGGGCTTTCTGGATTGGAATCACTGGCTCAAATTAAAACCATTAGGCCCAATCTTCCGGTAGTCATGATTACCAAAAGCGAGGAAGAGCATATCATGGAAGAAGCTATTGGTGCAAAAATTGCAGACTATTTGATAAAACCCCTTAATCCCAATCAGATTCTATTGTCGGTGAAAAAGATTCTTGAAAATAAGAGAATCATTACTGAGCGCACCAATATCAATTATCAACAGGATTTTAGAAATATCAGCATGGCTTTTAGCGACTATATGAGTCATACTGAGTGGGCAGAAATGCACAAGAAATTATTATACTGGGAATTGGCAATGGATAGTTCCCAAAACAAAGGGATGTTTGAGGTGTTGGAAACCCAGAAGTCTGAAGCAAATAATAATTTTTCAAAATTCATTATAAACAATTATGAAAGCTGGCTTCATGATCCTGAAGAAGATCGTCCCATCCTTTCTCACCAATTAATGAAAAAGAAAATTTTTCCCGAGCTGGACAATAATCAACCTGTTTTTTTTATTTTGATAGATAATTTAAGGTACGATCAATGGAAAATTCTTGAACCATTAATTCAGGAATATTATAATGTAGATAAAGAAGAATCCTATTACTCCATATTACCTACTACGACAGCGTATTCCCGAAATGCAGTTTTTTCAGGAATGATGCCTTCAGAAATGGAAAAATATCATAGCGATATTTGGATTGGTGAAGATATTGAAGAGGGCAAAAATCTTAATGAATCCGAATTTCTGGAAAGACAATTTAAGAAAAACAGACTGAATATTAAATATAGCTATCACAAAATTTTGAATATTACACAAGGGAAACAATTATCTGAAAACATTCATAATCTGCTTAAAAATGATCTGAATATAATTGTCTATAATTTTGTGGATATGCTTTCTCATGCCCGAACAGAAATGGAGATGATCAGAGAGTTGGCTCCCAATGAATCGGCTTACCGGTCGCTTACCAGGTCATGGTTTTCATACTCACCTTTACTTGAAATCCTTTCTACACTATCCGATAACAAAGTAAAAGTGATTATATCTACCGATCATGGTGCCATCAGGGTAAAAAAACCTTTCAGAATAGTGGGCGATAGGAATACCAACACCAATCTCCGCTACAAGCAAGGGAAAAACCTAAGCTTTGATGAGGATAAGGTGTATGTGGTACGTAAACCTGAAAATATTTTTCTTCCGAAGGTCAATGTGTCCACGTCATATGTGTTTGCCGTAGAGGATTATTTTTTCGCTTATCCCAATAACTACAATTATTATGTAAAGTATTATAATGACACATTTCAGCATGGCGGGATCTCTATGGAAGAAATAATAATTCCAATAATTTCATTAGATTCGAAGAAATTTTAACTTTATGCTGTGCAAATCAAGGTAAATGATATACAGCATCTTGAAGAGGCGGCAGAGAAATTGATTATATTTGCCGGAAATGTGCGTGTTTGGCTGTTAGAAGGAGATTTAGGAGCAGGGAAAACTACGCTGGTAAAAGCGATAGGCAATGTGCTGGGAGTAGAAGATATCATAAACAGCCCGTCCTTTTCATTGGTTAATGAATATAAAAGTAAAGATGAGGTGCTATACCATCTTGATTTTTATAGAATAAAAAATGAAATAGAAGCACTCGATATAGGAGTGGAAGAGTATATTTATTCTGGTAACTATTGTTTCATTGAATGGCCATCAAAAATTGCTTCACTTTTACCCGAACAGCATATATTGATTACCATTCAGGTAGAATCAGATAACAGCAGAAGCCTTAATATAGTTAAAAATGACTGAAAAAGGTAAATCCGGTTTTGAAGAATTGGCTAAAGGGGCTAGCACCAGTCTATACCCCCAGGAAGCACTATTAAAAATCAAAGAGAAGAACAATAATTTATTCATTGGAATTCCCAAAGAAATCGCACTTCAGGAAAACAGGGTGCCACTCACGCCCTCTGCAGTCGCATTATTGGTAAATAACGGCCATAATATCTGGTTGGAAACAGGGGCTGGTATAGCATCGAATTTTTCAGACCACGATTATAGCGAAGCAGGCGCACAAATTGTCTATTCTCATCGCGAAGCTTTTCAAGCTGATATCGTTTTAAAAGTAGAACCGCCCACTCAGGAAGAAATGGGTTTTATGAAGCCCGGAAAAATGCTTTTATCTGCTATTCAATTTGGAAACCAGACCGGGGAATTTATCCAGGCGCTCAACCAAAAGAAAATTACTGCAATAGGTTTTGAACTAATTGAAGATAAAGTAGGTGGAATGCCCGTCGTGAGAGCAATGAGTGAAATTGCCGGGAGTACAGTGATGTTTATAGCCGCTGAATATTTAAGTAGTGTTCACAACGGCAAAGGGATCGTGTTGGGTGATGTAACCGGTGTGCCACATACAAAAGTTGTGATTATTGGTGCAGGCACAGTGGCTGAATATGCAGCACGTACAGCATTGAGTTTGGGAGTAGATATTCAGATTTTCGATAATCAGGTATACAAACTTCGTCGGCTCAAACATGCCTTAGGCCAACAGGTGTATACTTCTACTTTGGATCCCATTACATTAAGCAAAAATCTGAATAGGGCTGACGTGGTAATAGGGGCTAAAAGATGGGAAAAAGGTCGTGACCGTTTTATCATTACAGAGGAAATGGTCACTCAAATGAAACCAGGTTCTGTGATTATTGATGTCAGCATTGACCAGGGCGGGTGTATCGAAACTTCAGAGTTGACTACCCATGATAAACCTGTTTTTAGAAAATATGGAATTATTCATTACTGTGTTCCCAATATTCCATCAAGAGTAGCACGCACGGCTACCATGGCATTTAGTAATATTTTAGCCCCAATCCTTTTGGAGGCGGGAGACGAAGGCGGCATTCAGGAAATGATATTTAGAAATAAATGGTTCATGAAAGGTGTTTATACTTACAAAGGTAGTCTTACAAATGCCACATTAGGTAGCAAATTCAATATGAAACATAAAGACCTCAACCTTTTACTTGCAGCCAGAATGTAATTTTTGTTCCTGTTACCAGCCGGTTATCGCATGATGGGCATTCTTTTAAACTCCTTAGTTTCATCAAAAAGTTTCCGATAGGTCACATGGGTTTTACTGACCTTACCTCCAATGCTTTCACATACATGGATCATTTTGGGATTAAAATCACCGATCCAGTTCATTTCCAGATCTTCATACGGACAATTTTTTGTCCAAACAAATGAAGTGACGGAAATCACAAGGGCTCCTTCCACACCTTTCCGTTGAAATTCAGGTATTACCCCAAAAGAAACCCCAAACATCTTCTTTACTGGTGTGAATTTTTGATACCATAAAAACTTTAATTTTCCGATCAGGTCTAACTTCCCATTCAGGTGCTTAAATATTTGGTTCAATTCAGGAAGGTTGATATAAAAAGCAATAGGTTCATTATTATAATACCCAAACCAAATGATTCGCTCATCAAGAATAGGTTTTAATTGTTTCATGATGTTGAGTGCCTGTTCTTTATGCATTTCACGCACACCCAAATGTTTTGCCCACGCTTTATTATACACATACCTGAAATCTTCCGCATACTTGGCAAGATGTTTTTTCTCAATGTGCCGGAACTCGTAATTAGGATCTCTTTTTATTCTTTCGGCCTTTTCCTGAAATTTTACATCCAATGGGGCTTTTACTTTTCTGGAAAAAGTAAACTGCTTAAAATAAAGCTTAAAACCATAGGCTTCAAACAATTCGATATAGTAAGGTGGATTATAAGGAACACAATAATTCGGTTCTGCGAACCCGTCAACGAGCAAGCCCCACCACCGGTCGCGGGCACCAAAATTTATAGGGCCGTCCATCGCTTCCACACCCCGATCCTGAAGCCATTTTTTGCATTGGTCAAACAGAGTGAATGCCGCATCTTTATCATTAATACACTCAAAAAACCCCATTCCTCCGGTAGGCTGATCATTATCCTTATTTACGGTCTTTTTGTTGATAAAAGCAGCAACTCTGCCTATGGTTATTCCATCTTTGTCTTTAAGGATCCATCGGGTGCATTCACCATGTCTAAAAAGTTTGTTTTGTTTGGGATCAAATACACTTTCAATATCATGATCCATCGGCCGAATCCAGTTTGGATCATTTTTATACAATCTCACAGGTAATTTAAGAAATTCTTTTATGCTTAAAATATCCGTAACTTCTGTTATTTCCATGCTATTCTTAATAATCAAAAGATATTGACAGGCTTTAAAATAAAAGTCAAAGATATCATTTATTCAATAATATTGAAACGAATACCGTAAGATCGTTTTGCCAGCTCTTTTGTAGAAGTTGTTATAAAAAATTTAAACAAAAAAACTCTCCAGGTGGTATATAGAAAAATCACGGTCCTGATCAGGTTTTTGATAATAGGGATTTTTTAACCACTTTTGCGCCAGATAGAACTGAATAATGCGAAATCTTCAAAGATTCAAAGATTTACTGGATACCTCACGAAGAATTGTAATTACAACTCATTTTAAACCTGATGCTGATGCATTGGGTTCTTCTTTGGGCCTGGCATCATTTCTGAAAAAATTAAATCATCAAGTTACTGTAATTACCCCTTCCGATTATCCTGATTTCCTTAATTGGATGGAAGGAAATGACGAAGTAGTCGTATTCACTGATACTTCAGAACCGGTAATATCAGAAATGGTGAAACAAGCAGAGTTGATATTTTGTCTGGATTTCAACAACCTGAGCCGAATAAACAAGCTGGGTGATCTGGTCAGGACATCAAAAGCACAAAAAGTATTAATAGATCATCACCTTGACCCAGATCATTTTGCCGATTTTGAGCTGTGGAATACATCTGCTGCAGCCACAGCTGAATTAATTTACGAATTGATCAATCTGTTGGAAGAAAGGCATTTGATTGATGCCCATATTGCCAATTGTTTATACGCGGGTATAATGACTGACACCGGGCAATTCAAACATTCCAATACGACAAAGAATGTGCATATGGTGACAGCAGACCTCATTGAATTGGGTGCTGAGGTATCAAAAGTAGGTGAACTGATATATGATAATAATACATTGAACCGGATCAAATTCATAGGCCATTCCTTAAGTGAAAGGTTGGTGGTACTGGAACAATATAATACTGCTTATTTTAAGATTAATCAGCAGGATCTACAACGGTTCAACACCAAAACAGGCGATACTGAAGGTTTGGTAAATTACGCCTTATCTTTAAATAATGTAATTTTTGCAGCATTGATCATAGATCGCGGGGAAGATGAAGTGAAATTGTCTTTCCGATCAAAAGGTGATTTTTCAGTAAATGATCTTGCAAGGATTCATTTTGAAGGTGGTGGACATAGAAACGCTGCCGGAGGAAGATCTCTGTTACCAGTCGATGAAGTTGTGAATAAACTGATATCCATTCTGCCACAATACCAGAAACAGCTTAATGATACCAATAAAAAAATCAAAACTTTAGCATAAAGTTATATTTCAGCTTTAAGGATTACTTTTTTTTATCTTATTTCAAATCCTATTTGTATGGGTTAAATTTCAAAATTGTTTTCGCTAGATATTTAATATGGAAATCTGTTTTGCCACCAATAATCAACATAAACTCAATGAAGTCAGGTCTCTTTTGTATCCAGAGGTGAAAATTGTCAGCCTTGAAGATATTGGTTGCCATGAAGAACTGAAGGAGGATGGGGCTACATTGGAAGAGAATGCTTTACAGAAAGCGGAATACGTGTATCAGCAATTTAAAATTGATTGTTTTGCCGATGATACCGGATTGGAAGTAGAAGCATTACATGGTGAACCCGGGGTTATTTCAGCAAGATACGCCGGAGAACATAGAAACAACGAGGATAATATCCGGTTGCTCCTCAATAAGCTCAAAAATCATAACAACAGGAAAGCACAATTCCGAACCGTGATCAGTTTGATTATCGATGGCCAAATCCATAAATTTCAAGGTGTGGTCAGGGGTGAAATTATCAATGAAAAGCGGGGTGATGAAGGTTTCGGATACGATAGTGTATTTATCCCTGATGGGTACCATCGCAGTTTTGCCGAAATGACTATGGCAGAAAAAGGAAAGATTAGCCACAGAGGGAAAGCTGTCGAAGAATTGGTTAAATTTCTGAAAAAATCTGATAGATAATGACTGCTCCATACATGGTTGGCATTGCCGGGGGTAGCGGTTCCGGAAAAACCTGGTTTCTAAAACAGCTGCTGGCATCTTTTAATGATGACCAAATATGCCTAATTTGTCTGGATAATTATTATAAACCTAGAGAACAACAACCGGTTGATGAAAATGGAATTCCCAATTTTGATACACCCGATTCCCTTGATTTTGAAGCTTTTGCTTCTGATATTGCTTCACTCAAAGCAAATCATCCTGTTCAAAGATTGGAGTACAACTTTAATAACCCTAATATCGAATCGAAAATCCTTCAATTTAAGCCTGCACCAATAATTATTACAGAAGGGATATTTACATTTTACCACCCAATGGTAGCGAAACAACTTGATCTAAAGATATTTATCGATGCTCCCGAACACATCAGATTGGGAAGGCGCATTAAAAGAGATCAAGCGGAAAGAGGTTATTCTATTGATGATGTGTTGTACCGGTATGAAAAACATGTATCGCCCACTTACACCCAATTTATTGCCCCTTATAAAGATGAGGCTGATTTGATTATCCCCAACCATGATGGTATGATAAAAGGGGTAGAAGTAGTGGTTAATCATCTGAAGGCCTATTTGCTTTAAACAAAGCATATTCAAGAGCTACTTGTTTTATTTATAAAAATTTCTTTAAAATTTTTAGGGGTATCCAAATTACCAACTGTCACCATATAATTAACAAACAAAAATTGTGATAGAGGACAGCAATATAACAGAACTAATCGTGAAATGTCTGTCGGGAAAAGCAACTGAAAATGAAAAATCAGTAGTTGAAGAATGGAAGACTGCTAATCCCGCCAACAAGTCTGTATTTGATGATTATCAATCAATTTGGGAAAATTCTGAGCAACCGCCAGCAAACTTTCTCCCTGACGATGATAAAGCATTTCATCAGGTTTGGGATAAAATCGAAACCCGCAGACCAGCTTCAGCCAAAGTTTTACCACTTCTCTTTAAAATAGCGGCAGGATTTATACTTCTGGTCGTAGCGATTTATTTATTAACACTGCCGGCTACTCCGATTGAAGACCTCGTTTATGAAACAACCAATCAAAAGAAGGAACTGGTTTTGCCCGATGGAACCAAGGTTACGTTAAACCGTCACTGTAAAATTCAATATCCAAAAAAATTTGGTAAAACTCGTGAAGTATATTTTGAAGGTGAGGCTTATTTCGAGGTAATCAAAGATCCCGAACGTCCGTTTACAATCAATACGCAGCTTTCTCAAATTGACGTATTGGGCACAACTTTTAACTTAAGGAGCCGGAACGAGGATGAAAAAGAAGAAGTAACCGTTACAGAAGGCAAAGTGGCTTTTTCTACAAAGAGTAATATCAAGCACAACAAGACTTATCTGATAAAAGGGGAAAAAGGGATTCATTACAAAAATGATAAAATCGTGATCAAAACCATGGTGACAGATGAAAATGATTTATCCTGGAAAACTGGGAAGTTTATTTATAGAAATGAGCCACTCAGAATAGTTACGGAAGATTTGGGAAGTTATTACCATAAGGAAATTATGGTTTCGTCTGATGAACTGGCTTCAATGGAGTTAACATTTTCTATTGATAATAAGCCTTTGGAAGAAGTCTTAAAAGTAATTGAATTGTCTCTTGATGTGAAAATAGAAACAGAAGGTGATACTATCATTATTTCAGAAAATCAATCAGAATTTTGAAGTTGAAATGGATCATATGTTTTCTTCTTAATCTGATTGGTTTTTTATCAGTTGCACAAAGCTTATTGGATAAGATGGTAACGGTGAACTTTCAAAATATACCTATAGAAGCGGCTATTGAAGAAATCAGCAACAAAGAAGGTATTTCTTTTGCCTATACCTCTTCCATTTTGCCCAATGGCTCTATAAATTATAAAGCAGAAAATGCCAGTTTGCATAAGGTGTTAAATGATATATTTATTAATACAAATGTCAGGTTTATTGTGTATGCGGGTCAGATTATTTTACAAAAATCACCGCCGTTACCACTTAAAATCCATCTTACAGGTGAGATAATCGATGGTGATACGCAACTTCCCATACCTTATTCCACTATAGAAAAAAAAGGAAAAGGAGAAGGGTCAGTGGCAGACCAATATGGCAGGTTTTTTATGGAATTGACCAGGGAAGAGATCAAGGATACATTGATCATCTCATCGATGGGATACAAGAAAATTGAGATCATCGCACAGTCGCTTTCTGAAAATGGATATCATAAAGTGTACCTTCAACCTAAAACTTTCTTACTTCCCACAATTGATGTAAAGCCTGCAAAGTATAAATCAATACGGACAGGAAATAGGGGTAATCTCGTAAGGGGGTCTTTGTATATTGATACGTATGGACAACAAACCGCTATTTTCATAGAGAATAATAAAAATTTAAAAGGAAAAATTACCGAGGTTCAATTTTTCCTTTCACGCAAAGGGAATACCGGAGCTCCGTTTCGAATCAGGGTTTATAGACCTGATTCTATAAATAAGCCAGGAAAAGACCTTTTGCCACATATGGTGGTAGTAAAACCAAATGGCATCAGAAATGGCTGGTTTTCTGTAGATGTTTCCGAATTTGACATTGACCTACCTGAAGACGGTTTTTTTGTAGGTATACAAGGTGTATTCCCTAATGAATATGAACATCTGATCTATTCCGAATTTTTGGATCTTGCAAACCAGACATTGGAATTAGAAGACATAGATGAATCTGAAATCGATTTAGAATCTGTATCATATGGCCAGCGACTTGGATATTGTCGGAAACCACAAAACAATACCTGGCACTACTCACTTTCACGCACCTGGTTTCAACTGTCCAAAAGGCATTATGGAGCGATGATTGGTGCCACAATTGAAGTAATTAAAGATAAAAAAAATGACAAATGAAAATCCCGAAATTTAATATTCAAATTAGTGTGCTTATTATCATAATGATAAGTAATGTAATACTAAGTCAAGGCTCTTTTGCCCAATGCAACCAGGAGTTGGTAGAAAAAGCAGTGATGAACAGCGGCATAGATGCTGTATATCTCAGGGATTTTAAGATAAAGTACACTGACGACAGGAAGATAAAAGTTGCACCTGTGGCTAGATTTAATACCGTATTAAATGAAGGCAAGCTTTATCGTTTTACGGTAGAAAATGCTCCCGAATATCAAGGGAAGGCAATTCTACAATTGATGGATAGGGATAAACTAATTGCGAGCACCTATCATATGGAGAAGAAAGCCGATGAACAGTCGTTTCAATATTTCTGTGAAAAGACTGGCATGTACAAGGTGCTGATGTCATTTTTGGATGGTAAAAAAGGATGTGCCGCTGGAGTATTGTCACTGGTAGTCGATGATTCCACCAAAATTTCTGATCCTGTTTTGCTGGGTGCCGATACTGTTCAAACCTTATATATAGGTGTTGAAAATCCATTGGCAATTGCAGCTACTAAAACTGGTTTTGGTGCCATCGATGTACAGATTGATAATGGCAGGATTGTGAAAAATAACGGTTTTTATTCTGCTTTTGTGGAGAATGAAGGCAAAACCACCATAAAAGTGACTGTTACCGATACGGTTGGCAATATAAGGGAAGAAAGCATTTTTTATTTCAACAGCCAACCTATTCCTCTTCCAGTGGTATCATTAGGGGGGTACACCGGTGGTTTGGTTTATAAAAAAGATTTAATAAAATATCGATCACTTCAATTGCATCCTGTTCCAGGGTTCGAGACATTGCCCTATACTATTCAGAGGTTTAGTATTGGTATCAGAAAAGACGGTGTGGAAGGCATCACTGCGTATGGTAAGGATATCACTTATTCACAGCAGAAATTCATCAACAACTTAAATCCCGGTGCTACATTGTTTGTTAAAAATATCGTGATAAAAACCCCAGATGGCAATGAACAGGTTTTGCCTCCGTTGGGTTTTATTGTTGATTAGGGAATTTATGCGCCGTTGCTCTCCCTTAATTTGGCATTGAATTAGGCGCATCTTTATTTAGAGTGATAAACTTTTTATTTACTATAGCAGCTTAATATTCGACCCCATTGGGGTCGGTATAATCTATGGACATTTAACTATAAACATGTGAACCCATTCGGGTTCAGGCTTAGAGTAGAAATATGAACGAATTGACTGTTATGTTCTGAACAGAATAATATTTGCTGATGTAATCATTGAAGAAACCGTAGTCTTTGAACCTGAAAGGTTCACATGTTTATAGGAGACGATTCTACCAAAGAAGTCGACCCCAACGTGGGTCGTACAAATTAAAAACACTACATTCAGTCGGTTCAAATTGGGTGTTGGAATGGTTAAACATTCAAGTATAGTATCCTGTTCAATTTATTAAGACTCCCGCAAAACCGAATAGGACTCCCTTTATACCCATTTGCACTCCCCTAATACCATATAGGATTACTCTAATACCGATTTGCACTCCCTTTATATGGCATTGTACTCCCCCAAGACGGATTTGCACTCCCTTTATTTACCGTTGCACTCCCTTGATATCGATTTGGACTCCTCTAATATTATTTGTATTTTTCAATAAATGAATTTGTATTTCCTTTATTTCTCCCGGCAATTTCCTCGTATCTTCTTCTTTCCCCTTCGATTTTGTTTTATTTGAATTATGGCGTTGTAAGAAATAAAAAAGGCCACATGAAGCGGCCTTTTTTCATTTTCATTGTAAAAAAATTATTCGGATGCCTTTACTGCTGCTTGATTGATCTTTTCTACTGCTAATTTATTCAATTTAGCATCAGTTTCTTTTTCCTGATCCAAAGTAGTTTGCAACAGGTCGGCAACATCATCATAACCAAGGCGTTCAGCAAAATTTCTTACCGTTCCATAAGCTGCAATTTCATAATGCTCTACTCTTTGACTTGCTGAAATCAATGCTGCATCTTTTATAGGAGCTTCTGCTTTGCTCTCAATTACTTCATCCCCTTCTTTTATAAGCCCTTTCATAGCTTCGCAGGTACTTCCTTTTACTGAGAAATCACAGATCTCGCCAATTTTTTCCAGTCTTTCCCTTTGTTCTTTGGTTTGTTCCAGATGCAATTTAAAGCTTTTCTGTAGTTCCTTATTCGAAGCAGTCTCAGCCATTTTGGGTAATGCTTTTTCCAATTGAAGTTCAGCACTGTACAAGTCGCGGATTTCAAATTCGAATAGATCCCTTAACGATTTAAATCTTTCTTTACTCATAGCAAAAAATAGTTTTTTTTAATTTAAAAAAATAGTTTATCACCAAATGGTGGTATATCAATAACAGGGAATTTCAGGATTAGTTAATGGGGTTGAGAAAATATTTTTTATAGAATAGATGGAAACTATTACCTCTGAAGGTTTGAAAATTTAAGTGGCCTCACGTAAGTTTTCCATTATTTTAGTTTTCAATTATAATTGGGATGACCTTAACTTCGCTTTATAATTATCAATTATGTCATCCTTTTATTTAATTATAATAGTTATTGGACTATTCATTGATGTCATACCGGAGAATAAAATCAGGTCAATCACTTATGAAGGCAAAAGCTATAAAACCACCTTTGATGCAGATGCAAAATATATAGGAAAATACTCCGGTAACAAAATGGGATACCTTTTACTGAATGATGATGGCACAGGTGAATATTTATATGACATATTTGGCTTTGCCCCTGCAACATGCCAGCAGGGAGTGATCACTTTTGAATGGGGATTTGTGCTGGATGATGATCATCGGATCATACGATTTGAAAGAGAGTATGGCTTTTCATATCCTATAATATATAAATCCACCGGTAGTATTTCCTTTCAAGGATGTTCAGCACCAGTATTTGTCGATTATATTCTTGAATACCACAATGGCGATTTGCATGTATCTTCTTCTGATGACTGGGTGAAGATGGATCAATAGTGTTAAGCTTTTTTCAATTCAACGATGGTGAGCTCCGGCCAAATGCCGATTCTACCGGGATACCCAATAAAACCAAAACCGCGGTTTACATATATATATTGCCCGTTTTTTTCGTATAACCCTGCCCACTGTTCGTAAATGTATTGTGATGGGCTCCATTTGATATCACCTACCTCCACACCAAATTGTAAGCCATGTGTATGCCCTGAAAAAGTAATATCAATATCGGAGAAATTAGGTCTTACCTGAGCATCCCAGTGACTTGGATCATGCGAAAGTAATAATTTTACAGGTTTTTCTTCAGTTCCGGTGTATGCTTTCTTCAAGTCGCCATATTTTTGGAATCCCCCTTTTCCCCAATTCTCAACACCAATAATGGCTATTTCTTCTTTGTCTACAATAAGTGTACGATGCTCATTCATTAAAAGGTCCCATCCCATTTGTCTTTTTATTCGAATAAGTTTTTGCAGGTTCTTCTTTTTATCTTCCAATGATGACCAGTTTCTGTATTCCCCATAATCATGATTTCCAAGTACAGAAAATATCCCAAGTGGGGCTTTCAATTTGCCAAATACCTCTATGAAATTATCCATTTCCCCGGCCTCATTATTTACAAGATCACCTGTAAAAAATATCACATCTGGTTTTTCGGCTAAAAATTGCTCCACACCATTTTTTGCACCCGATCGATTAAAAAAACTGCCTGAATGTATATCCGATAATTGCCCGATGCGAATACCATCAAAAGCAGATGGCAAATTGGGTAAATAAATGGTCTTACGGCGTACTTGATAATTATACCCCCCTGCCAATACGCCCAGTCCAAGTGTAAATGCTGGAATACCTGCTGCATATATGGCTGCTTTAGCCAAAAATTCAGATCTGGGTATGGGAGTGCCTGATATTTGGCTGGGTTGTTTCTGAATCAAACCTGAAATACCACGACCTACCCATCGGGCCAACCTGATAATATCATCTGCAAGAACAAAAAGTAATGCAAAAACTTTGGAAATGATATGAATAAATATCCACATCATGATAAAGTTCTTAATCCCCCTGTTTGGGAAATCATCACCTATGAGATTAAAAACAGCGAGACCGATAATGGTCAGCACAGTAAAAGTCCAATAACCCGCAATTAACCATTTTCGGGTAGCTGGAGAATAGTTTACAATTAAAACCCTGAGCAATTGGAATACATACCAGTCCAACAGCACAATAATAATCGCAAATATGGGTACTACCATTCCTCTACTCATTTCTGTTTTTCAGTAATTCTCTTGTTCAAGTGTCGTAATTAATATTTTGACTTCTAAAAATATCCCTCATCCCGGATTTAAAAACCAGGATGAGGGACATCGTTAGGTTATAGAATGGATTTATTGTACCTGTATCTCTTCTATTTTCACGGATTTTTTATTACCCATCCAATTCCTGACCTTGTCAGCAATCAGGTACATGGCAGGTACTACCACCAGAGTAAGGAAAGTAGAGAAGGTCAAACCAAAAATCACTGTCCATGCCATAGGTCCCCAAAAAGTTGCATTATCGCCACCTATATAAAAGTTGGGGTTAAATTCAGTAAACAAGGTGATAAAGTTAATGTTCATCCCTAAAGCAAGTGGTATCAACCCAAGTATGGTAGTGATGGCAGTAAGCAATATCGGACGAAGCCTTACTTCACCGCCCCTGATGATACTCTCCACTATCTCATTGTATGGTAAAAGTTTGTCTTCGGGGATGTTCAATTCTGCACGTCTTCTATCTCGCACCAGATTGGTATAGTCAATCAAAACGATGGCATTATTTACTACAATACCAGCCAATGATATGATACCAATTCCTGTCATGATGATGATAAAATCCATGTTGAAGACAACCAACCCAAGAAATACCCCAATGGTACTGAATAAAACGGATAACATAATAATAAGTGGCGTAACTATGGAATTGAATTGAGCTACAATAATCAGTACAATCATACTAAGAGCTATCAATAGGGCACTCATGAGAAAAGCAGTACTCTTATCCTGTTCTTCCTGTTC
This sequence comes from Bacteroidota bacterium, assembly GCA_023393375.1. Lineage (GTDB taxonomy): Bacteria > Bacteroidota > Bacteroidia > Cytophagales > Cyclobacteriaceae > JAEWLI01. The sequence goes on along the minus strand of JAEWLI010000074.1, from coordinate 13,297 downwards.
TCCTGTAAATTTCACCTCAAATTCACTTGGTATTTCCATGCTACTAATCAGCAACTTCAACTCTGATATGATCTCATTGGCATTTGATCCTTCTGTAACGTTAGAATAAAGGTTAATAGTCCTGTTTAAATCTTTGCGGTTTACTGCCCCATATGTTGAAGAATATTTGAGATCAGAAACAGAAGAGATTGGAACTTGTTTTATTTTGCCTGTATTATCCCTGAAAGTAATACTTTTGTTCATTAAAGCATCAATATCATACCTGAATTCATCTTTCAACCGAAGATTAATTGGGTAATCATCTTCGCCATCTTTATATTTAGAAATCTCTTTTCCATACAAGGCGGTTCTGATTGCATCTGAAATTGAATAGGTGGACAATCCAAATCTTCTGGCGTTTTCCCTGTTGATTAATACCTGAACTTCCGGTTTTCCTAGGGGTAGATCACTCTTTAGTTCTTCTATCCCCGTAATATTTGAAGATTCAATGGTATATTTTATTCTGTCAGCAGTGAGAATCAGTTGTTCCAGATCTTCACCTGAAACTTCTATATTAATAGGCTTACCTACAGGCGGCCCTTCCTCATCTTTATCAACGGTAATAGCTACTCCTGGATATTTGGTCATTGCCTGACGTATTTTCTCCATTATTTCAACGGTTTTTATACCATCCCTATTTTCATATTCTACAAAGGAAACAGTAATTTTGGCATTGTTCGGTGTTTCACCTCCAAAACTGAATTCATCACCAGAACCTTCACCCACATTTGCTATGATAGATTCTACAGCTACCTTATACTCCTCCATCATTTCTACAATTTCCTTTTCTATCATCATGGTGAAAGTATTGGTAGCTTCAATATCTGTACCTGTTGGTTTTTCTATAAAAATGTTGACATAATTGGGGTCACTTGCCGGGAACAGCAATACTTTAGGTTGCCTCCAGCTTACCATTGCAAGTGAAAAAAAGAGCAATACAAATGTAAAAGCAACTATTCCGTAAGGCATTTTTCCTGAAAGTGAAAATTTAAGTGTTTTATAATATATCTTTTCAAGGAAAGGGAAAAATCTGGTTTGAAACCATTTAACCCCAGGAATAAGTACGTGCACGTTGAATGGCATAAATAAAGCAATTACCAATAAAGCATTACCTGCCCAATAATACCTCATTAAATAGAATACCACAGCAATAGCAATTATAACCAGGGAGGTAATAAAGAGCCTTTTTTTATTGGTTCTTCTGGTTTCCTGTAACTTCATGTATTTTGAAGTCAATACAGGATTGATTACAATTGCGACAAATAATGACGAAGCCAACACGATGATCAGTGTAATTGGTAGATATTTCATAAATTCTCCCATTATTCCTGACCAGAATGCTAATGGAAAAAATGCCGCTAGAGTAGTAGCTGTTGAAGTTATGATGGGCAAAGCAACTTCTCCAACACCTTCTTTAGCCGCCCTTATTGGCGAATAACCTTCCTGCATTAAGCGATAAATATTTTCAACCACCACAATCCCATTATCCACCAACATCCCCAAAGCGAGAATTAAAGAAAACAACACGATCATATTGGCAGTATAACCAATCGCATTCAGGATCATAAAGCCCATAAACATTGATAATGGGATGGCTATACCAACAAATAGTGCATTTCTTAAACCCATAAAAAACATTAAAACCAGCGTTACCAGCAGCACACCCATAATGATGCTGTTTTCGAGGTTGTCTACTATGTTTTTTGTGTATTTTGATTGATCGCCTGTAATGGTGATCTCCAGATTATCGGGAAACCGGCTTTGTTTAGCTTTCTGTATAATATCTCTTACTGTCTGAGCGGTAGTTAACAGGTTTTCACCTTTCCGCTTTACTATATCCAGCGTGACTACAGGCAATAAACTTGATCGGGAATAACTGGTAGGCTCTTCAAAAGTATCTTTTACATCAGCCACATCTTTTAAATAAACTATACTCCCATTTTCATCACTTACAATTACATCTTCTATTTCCCTGATATTGGTAAATTCTCCTTGAATCCTGAGAGAACGCCTGAAATCACTTGCCAGAAGATTTCCTCCTGACATCGTGATATTTTCTGCGGAGATCGCATCCTGTATATCTTGAAAACTGACCTGTCTGGCAGTCATTTTATACAGGTCAGCATCAATACGAATTTCACGTTCAAGTGCACCCCTGATGTCTGCTTTGGAGATGGCAGATAGTTTTTCAAATTCATCCTGCAAATATTCAGCATAGCTTTTTAATTCCGAAATGGTATAGTCGCCTGAAATGTTTACAAACATAATAGGCATTTCGGTTAGATCAATGTCAGTCACAGTCGGATCCTGATCCAGGTCGGTGGGCAGCTCTCGTTTAGCTCTGTCTACCGCATCTTTTACATCCTGCAACGATTTTGTGATATCCGAATCGGTGCTGAACTCTACAACTATAATAGAATAATCTTGCACAGAAGAAGAAGTGATATTATCAATTCCGGATATTGATTTTATCTCTTTTTCAATAGGACGGGTAATCAGGTTTTCTATATCTACAGGTGAGTTACCAGGATACAAAGTATTTACTACAATGGTAGGGAATACAATATCCGGAAAACTTTCTTTGGGAATGGTGATGTACGATACTACACCCATTACCGCAATGATAATTGTAAGTATAAAAATACTGGTTCGATTGTTGACCGCAAGTGAGCTCAATCCGAACTCCCGGATCACTTTATTATTGTTATTTTTTTCGTTTTCCATTGATTTGATTTTAAATAGCTGGTTCAACTTCGCGAATTGCGTGCCCTTCGGCTACCTGTCTGAATCCCTGATCAATTAGGATTTCATTGCCTTCCAAACCAGATAATACCATTGTTTTACCATTGTAGGAGACACCTCTTTTAATTGGTGTTTTTTTCGCAACCATCAAGCTGTCTGATTGATTTACCACATATACGTATTCTCCTTTATTATCCATCTGAATAAGGTTAGTTGGGACAAAAACAGCGTCTTCTGCTTCGAAATCCTGAATTTTCACAATTACCAATTGGTTTGGTTTAATGGTATAACCTAATTTAGGGACTCCCGCTTCAACGGTAAATGTCCGGTTGTCTCTATTAACCACGTTCCCTACAGACGCAATTTTTGTAATAAAAGTGGTGTCCTGAGATGGTACTTTTACTTGCACTGCATTACCCTTATCAAACCTTCCAATAAATGCTTCGGAAAATTCTGCCTCTATATACATATCCTCCATACTCACTATTCTTAATAATGGAGAACCAGGTTGGGCAGTTTCGCCTTCTCTAATAAAGACTTTGTCGATGCTGCCACTGAATGGTGCCCGGACATTGACGTTGTTTAGTTGGGATTTGGTGCCGGCCAATCGGCTTTCCAGTGATTCCATGGAATTTTTGGCTTCCAGATATTGAATTTCTGAACCTATATTCTGTTTCCAAAGATTTGATCGTTTTTGGTAGACTGTTTTTGCCAATTCCAGCTGAGTTTCTAATTCTTTTACTGAACTCCGGATCATTTCATCGTCAAGCCGAATGAGTAATTGACCTTTTTTTACCACATCACCTTCTTTCACATATTGTTGTTCTATTTTACCGATAGTTTCAGCACCAATAGTCACATTTCTCCTGGATTCAATAGTGCCGCTTACTTCCAGAAAATGTGCAAAATTCCCTTTGCCCACAGGTCTTGTGGTCACTAAAGTTGCATCCCTGTTAGCTTTTGCAAAGTCAGGATCCAATGCAGCGATCTCCTGTTCCAGTTTTTTGATTTTTTCATTTAGTTCAAAAACCTCCTTTTTATATTCAGTAAGGTCTTCTTTTTTTTGTTCCAGCTCACTCGGTGCACAGGATGATGCCAAAATGATCAGTCCGATAATTAAAAAAGTATTCAGTCCCTTTTTCATGGTATTGTATTATTTATGTGATGAGTTTTATTCTTTATTTAATATGCCTAATGCTTTTTCCAAATCAATTTTGGCAACCAAAGCATCAAACATTGCACTATAATAGTTTGTCTCCGCCTCTTTATAAGAAGTTTCAGCTTCAATTACTTCCAGGTTTGACCCCAGTCCCTCTTGATACTTAATCTTAGTGGCACTGAAGATACCTCTCGCCAGTTCCATGTTTTCTTTCTCAGATTCCAGGGTGGCAAGACTATTCTCTAACTGTGTTTTTGCCGTAACCAATTCTAGATTGATCGCTTTTTTGAGGTTATTCAGACTATTTTCACTTTTAAATACTTCTATCTTCGCTTGTTGGCTTGTATAATGTCGTTGTAATCCTGAAAATATCGGTATAGATAGAGTAAGTCCGAAATTGCCATAGCTAAACCAGTTATCCGAAAAATTAGTTAATTCACTAAAGTTATCCGTGCCCGCATTATATCCCATGCCAAGAAAACCATATAAACTGGGATAGTTGGCTACCCTGTTGTTCTTCAGGTTTAAAATGGCCAATTGTTTTTGTGTTTGAAGTATAGAATATTCGATTCTTTGTTCAAACGTAAAATCATCAGAGATACTTTCTAAATTGAAATCCAGATCCAGATTATCCAATGAACCATTAAGCTCCAACTCATTATTTAAAGGCATCCCAATCTGAAATTTTAATAATTGTTTGCTCAAAAACAAAGCCCTGTTAATGTTGGCAAGTTCTGTATTTATATTGTTGAACCTCAACCTTACCCGGTCCACATCAATTTTTTCGGAGAAACCATTTTCGTACATAATACGGGTTTCCCTTAGCAGGGAATCCAATTGATGGTAATTCTGCTGGAGGAGCTCTGCCCTTTCTTCATTAATTAATACGGTGTAAAAAGCTTTGGTGACATTATATATAATATCCACTTGTGTTCTTTTTTCAGCTTTTCTTGAAAGGTCCTGATAGACATTTGACGCTTGCAAACCCACTAAGTAAGAGCCATCAAAGATTAACTGATTGACAGTTAATCCAACAGTAGCGGAGTGCGGTATCCCAAATTTAACAGGAGCCATGGTGCCTGGTTCTCCCCCCAGAAATTCAGCTGGAAGAAACGATGTTCTAATAGCGAAATCATTGGTATATGAAACCTCGCCATTTACCTGAGGCAGTCCCAATCCTACTGTTTCCCTGACCTGATAATTAGCTGCTCTGACATCAAGCTGCGCATTCTTCAGGGAATCATTGTTTTGTAGGGCATAAGCGATACATTGTTCAATATTTAAAACATATGCAGAATCTTGTGATTGTGCTATACCCGAAGGAAAGTTGGTAATAATCAGGACGAACCCTAAAAAAAATTTAAGTGATCTCATTGCAACTATGTGTTTGATATGTGTTGATTCTTCAGTTTTGTTGTAAAAATAGACCCGGTTTCTCCATTCAAAAACAGGGAATCGGTGAACGACATTTTTTTAAGGGATGAATGGTATAACTACAGTGGTAAATTTACTGCGAATTCCTCTTCTCCCTTTTGGGTCAATACACCATGTACAAAATGGTTAAACAATTGATTCTGTACCTCCATAATATCATATTTATCTTTAGGGAAAATCTCTTCATTATAGGTCATTTGGATTTGCTCCATTCTAAGTGCAGCCAATACATCAATATTGATATCTTCCCGAAAAAACCCTTCTTCAATACCTCTTTTTAAAGATGATCTTAAAGATTCAAAAAATACCCCGTTTTTGTATTCCTTAAAAATATGCCATGCCTGATGATAATATTTTTTTAAGTCCCAAAATACTACGGGGTTCATTCTCAAATGATTCTCTTTTATACATTTCGACAACAAAATAAATTCTTCCATTGTATTTTTAGCTGTTTTGTTGATCTGTTCTATCTCTATGCGCTCTTTTTCTAAATGGACCTTTGCCACGATACTTACCAATTCCTCTTTGTCTTTAAAATATTGGTATATGGTTTTTTTTGAAATTGATAATTCCTGAGCAATGTCATCCATTGTTACGCTCTTTATACCATACTTTAGAAAAAGCTCTTCCGCTTTGCTGATGATAATTTCTTTTGTGTCTTCCAATGTTAATTTTTATTTCCGGTGCAAAACTATGGAAACTTTTAAATTTTATAAAGTTTTTATATCAGGAATAATTACGGCAAAGTTTCATGTTAGTTTTAAGAATAGAGAAATAAATGCTTATTTTTATTCTTTTGAATCAATTGAAGTTATGAATGGAAAATTGCGATTATTAGTGGCAAATGGAAGACAAAGTTTTTAAATATGGCCAATTTATTATCAGTTTCCATAGCGAAGGGGAGGGACCACATGCATGGTTTACCTTTCATGGTGCCGGACAAACGAAAAAAGATTATTTCTCATTGGAAAAAACATTTCATAATAAAAGTCGGGTTTTTCATGTGGACCTTCCTTATCATGGGGAGAGTTTCTATTCAGGTGAAGTGCCATCAATTAAAGAATGGACTGAAACATTTGGGGCATTACTCGAAACCTATCAGATAGAAAAAATTTCCCTATCAGGTTTTAGTTTGGGTTGTAGAATGGTTTATCCACTAATTAATGCTTTCCCTGATCGTATTCAAAAGGTAGTATTGATTGCACCTGATGGGTTAACAAAAAACTTTTGGTACCAAATCGCAACTCATTCAGTAGGGAAACATTTATTTAAATATTTTATATTTCAGCCGGGTTTTATACTTACTACTGCAATATTGCTGAAAAAACTTTCTATAATCAGTAATTCATTTTTCAGGTTCGTACAAAGTCAGGTTAAATCCCGAAAACAACGTTGGCGGATATATCGGACGTGGATTTTCTTTCGGCAACTTTCATTACCGCCAGAAATACTTGTCAGAAAATTCAATCAATTTCAGATACCGTTAACCATTGTACTGGGTGCTGAAGATGAAATAGTAAATAAGAAAAAACTTCAAAAGTTTATTTCTGCAATCCATCATTGTGATGTAGTTGAAATTAATACTACTCACCATCAATTATTGAACAAGACAGGAGATTTTACTGACCCTTTAAGTACAATAAAAAATCCCCTATGAAAATGTTCACAGGGGTTTACATTAGATTTTTAAAAATTCCACTCTCCGGTTTTTTGCCTTACCTTCAGATGTATTATTGTTTTGTATGGGTTCTGATTCTCCTTTTCCGTCAGTTTGAATCCGACTTTCATTTACATTAAAGCTTTTTACTAATTCGGTTTTTACAGCTGCGGCTCTTCTTTTGGATAAGTCAAGATTTTTTGTGTCATCACCATCGGCATCCGTATGTCCAATTATCTTAATATTTACATCGGGATTCTCATTCAATATATCGGCAATTTGTTTGATGGATCCATATGATTCAGGTTTAACTTTATCAGAGTTAATATCAAAATAAATACCATAGCTGATTAATTTCCCCTCCGTAAGTAGCTTGCTGCGCATGTCTGGTGCTGCAGTTGTAAATCTGATATTAGAGATGTATGGATGCCCATCCTGACTCCACAAGCTGTACCTTAATCTATTGATATTCATTTTCTCGGGTAATAAAGTGGGCATGTCCAGTACCTTTTGACCTTTATGATATATTCTCATTCTTCTGTTTTGGACCCAAATAATGACATGATTCAGTTCATCGGGCTCAACGGGTGCCAATTCTGATCCACCTGACACATCATAATCATCACCTTTACTATTTTTTACTTCATAAGAATACGCCTTTACATCCCATGAGCTGTTGGATAGCGTAAGGTGAACTCCAGCTTTACCAGGATACAGATCATCATTAAGAAAATCATCATCGTCTTTGTACAAACTCATATAGAAGGAATGTGATCCATCATTGGTTTCGTACATACTGGATGGAATTACATCAAACTCCAAAATATAATTGACCGGAAGTGTCAGGTCCTTCATCAAGTTATATACGTTGTCCGTTGAGTTCATGTACAAAAATTTTCCTGGGTATAAATTGGTTGTCCTGATTTCTCCGGAGCCGTTAGTTGTCCATAATGCTGGAAAATCACCAATAGCATCCTGAGAAAAATCTTCAAAAAACAATACCTGATCACCTGGAACAAAATCGTATTTTGTATATGAAATAAGAGCATCTGAAGTTTTACCTATCTTACTTTTTTCTTTCTTGGATTCTACATTTTCTTCATTTTGTTGGTCATCATCTTGTCCCTCTTCATCCTTGTTTTTTTTCTTGAATATACTTTTCATGCCATCTTCTACCGAATCCAATCCCTCACTTACCCCTTCATCGGCTTTTCTGTCAGCACGGTTATGGGTTTGATTTTTGATTTTATCCTTAATGCTAATCTGTGCCATTAAAGAAGGGCTTAGCGTAAGCAAACACAAAAGAAATATTATATTTTTCATTGAATATTTATTTATAATAGCATGTAAAAATACATGATGTATGGGAGGAAAAATTGTAAAAAATGGCCATTATTTTATCCCTAAGGGTAAAAAAATGGTAGTATTCAACACTTATGCTTTACCAGATATGATCTTAACCAATTCCAGATTACGCTTAAAAAAATGATTAGGTTTTTCCCCAATAATTAATTTAAAATCTTTGATAAAGTGAGATTGATCGAAATATCTCCCATCAAACACCATTTCCTGAAAATCTACTGCCTGATATTTGGATATTTTTTCCCAAAGGTAGTTTACTCTAACCAATCGCGATAGCGATTTAGCATTTACACCAACACGTAGTAAAAATTTGCGTCGAAATGTTCTTGGGCTGATACGGCATCTGCACATGATTTCATGGATGGGGGTTTTACCCCGATCTTCAATAATATGCTCATAGATACAATCGATTTCATCAGTTTGGTACTGTTGAACAGTTGTTTCATTGATGAGGAATTTCTCAAAAGCCATTATCTTGTCATCAGGGATTTTCAGCTCTTTTAGATTTTGCCATATATTGAGGTAATATGAATCGCTGAGAGGAATAAAATTCATAAAATCCCTGGGGTAAAGTTTAATTCCTAGCAACCTCGAAAGTACTGATGCCTTACACATTACAACAAATGTATCTATCGGTCCGAAGGTTTCAATCCGGATTGCTTTTAAAAAAGGAGGGACCAGAATGCAGGGAGGTAGGGTAGCTTTAGCTTTAAGTTTCACCCCTTGGGTAAAATTAAAAACAATTGAGGCATAACCATTGGGAACATGTAAATCAATCAGGTGCTCTGGTTGATCATTCCGGATTATTTCATAATGCGTTACCAACCTGGCAACTATGCTTTTTGGAAAAAAATGAAGGACTTCCATTTTTCATATCAGAATAAGTAAATATACTTTAATTAAAGATATGATAGCATAGTTTAATATAAAAAAAAAGAAAAATCTGAATACTAATTTTGCAGACAAAATATTAATAAGATCTGGCAAAAATCACCATTTGTTCAGATGGTTTTCCTGTGAATATACATTTACCTTGTTCTTTTTTGTTGTCAAAAGGAATACACCGAATGGTAGCCTTGGTTTCTTCTTTTATTTTTGCTTCTGTCTCTGAAGTGCCATCCCAATGGGCATAGATGAAACCACCCCTATCCAATAATTCTTTAAATTCATCATAGCTATTGGCAACGAATGTATGATCTTCCCGGAATTTAAGGGCTTTCTGGTAAATATTGTTTTGAATATCATCCAATAATTCCTTAATTTTCCATTCAAGACTATCCATGGAAACGACTTCTTTGGTTTTGGTGTCTCTCCGAGCCAGTTCCACTGTTTGATTTTCCAAATCACGAGGGCCGATGGCTATTCTTACTGGAACTCCTTTTAATTCATACTCGGCAAATTTCCACCCGGGTTTATAGGTATCCCTAGCATCGAGTTTTACCGATATACCTTGTTTCGTCAACAGATCCTTAATTTCATTTGATTTGGCAATTAGTGCATTTAGCTGTTCCTCATTTTTATAAATAGGCACAATCACCACTTGAATAGGAGCTAGTTTTGGTGGCAAAACCAATCCTTCATCATCGGAATGTGCCATCACCAAAGCACCCATCAAACGAGTACTGACACCCCAGGAAGTTCCCCAAACATAATCAAGACCACCACTCTGATTGGCAAATTTCACATCAAAAGCTTTGGCAAAATTTTGACCAAGAAAATGCGAAGTTCCAGATTGCAAGGCTTTACCGTCCTGCATAAGAGCTTCGATGCAGTAGGTATCAATAGCACCTGCAAACCTTTCGTTTTCAGTTTTTACACCTTTTATTACTGGTACCGCCATAAATTCCTCCGCAAAAGTGGCGTATACGTCAAGCATCTTGCGTGTTTCTTCTAAGGCCTCTTGCCTGGTGGCATGTGCTGTATGGCCTTCTTGCCATAAAAATTCAGCAGTACGCAAAAACAATCTGGTTCTCATTTCCCATCGAACTACATTCGCCCATTGGTTTACCAGAATTGGAAGGTCCCGATAAGATTGGATCCAATTACGATAAGTGTTCCAAATGACTGTTTCCGAAGTAGGACGAATTATCAATTCTTCTTCCAGTTTTGCTTCAGGATCCACTTCAATTCCTGAGCGGTCTTCTTTGTTTCTTAACCGGTAATGGGTTACTACCGCACATTCTTTTGCAAACCCTTCCACATGGGCAGCTTCTTTGGTAAAATATGATTTAGGAATAAACAAAGGAAAATAGGCATTTGAATGCCCGGTATCTTTAAACATTTTATCCAAGGCAGCCTGCATTTTCTCCCAGATAGAAAAACCATATGGTTTAATTATCATACATCCTCTAACTTCGGAGTTCTCAGCCAAATCCGCTTTTTTCACAAGTTCATTGTACCATGCAGAATAATCTTCACTTCTTTTTGTTATTCCTTTACTCATAATTTATTACGTTTGGTATAACTTTTGCTGTTATTTTAATACATTTGTATAAACAGACGGCAAAGATAAAGTTTTAGAATTTAATTGTAATCAAAATGGTGAGTTTGCCGTTAAATTATTAGAGGATAGGATCAGAAAATATACGATATTATGAAAAAGCTCATACCCCACATTATAATGTCATCGCTTCTGGCACCAGTATTATTTTTATTGGCCAGTATAAATGTATCGGCTCAGGAATACGACGATATGTATTTTACAGCAGGTGACAGGAAAAAAGCAAAATTTTTAGAAAACCAACAGGTCAATGAAGGCATTTCGGAGGTTAACGATAATGAATCTGAATTGGAATATTCACCTAAAACTGTAAATCCTGATTATTTGGCAAAGTATAACAGAGGTGTTGCCAATAAAAGAAAACAAAATCAGGATACTTCAGCAGAATATTATGTAGAAGATTATAATCGTGATGTAATAATCAATAATTATTACGTAGATCCTTATAGAAGTTCATACAGCTCTTGGAACAGATGGAATTATGACCCGTTTTTTGATCCATATTGGTCTTCTAGTTGGAATTACAGACCAGGGTGGAACTACTACTCTGGATGGCATGTATCTATAGGTTTCGGCAATTATTACAGACGTCCTTATTATAGTCCATGGTCTTACCACAATCCCTATTATTATGACAGATATTATTCTTCATATTACTGGGATAGCCCTTATTTTGGATACAACAGGTATTATGGTGGTTATCACAACCACTATTACTATGGCCACTATACAGTTAGCAAAAATCAATTAGTGTATAATAATGAAACAAATCGGTATCAGCTAAGGGATGTCAGACGAGGAAGTTATACCTCTCGTAGTTCTTCCGGTGTTAATAATAATACATCAAGGAGGCAAACAGTTGCCAACTCATCAACGAATGGACGGGTAAGCAATTATAGAGACCAAACTTCCACCCAGAATGATTATTATAGAAGAACAAGAGTAGCTTCAGGTACGTCGTCTAATACAACAGAAGGGGCCAGGAGAAATACATCTGCTACAATTAATAGCAGAAATGAATCGGCTAGAACCAATAATGCTGTGAACCCTAATTCGGCAAGATCATCTGAGTATTACAATACAAGAAGTTATACTACAAGAGATAGAAGTAACAACAATAACAGTAATACTTACAGACCACCGGTAAATTCTGGGAATAATAGAACTGAGGGAGTTAGTCCTGCATCTAGAAGCAGATCAGAATCTACAACACCTTCAAGGTCAAATTATACACCATCCAGAAGCGGTAGTTCACAAGGTCAAAGTACTACCCCGGCCAGAACTTATACACCATCCCGGAGTAGTGGATCGCAAGGTAATACACCTGCCAGAACTTATACTCCTTCCAGGAGCAGTGGATCGGATTCCAGGAGTAGTGGATCATCGTATTCACCATCCAGAAGTAGTGGATCATCTGGTGGCAGTTATACTCCTTCAAGGAGTAGTGGTAGCTCGTCTGGAACCGCACCTTCAAGAAGTAGTTCAGGTTCAGGTGGCGGAAGAACGAGATAACCATTTTCCAATGAATTATTAAGGAAGACTTTTTAAAATCCCAACATCATGACACGCTTAAAAAAGCTTATTTTAGTAAGCATAGGACTCTTATTGTTTAATTTCTCCGGTAATGCTCAATTAATACCGGGAGCATCAGGATATGATGAAGTAACGTTGCTTTCTGCATATTCCGATCCTGGTGGAAGTACACGAATGATTGGTATTGGCGGTGCTCAAAATGCTTTGGGTGGAGATATTGGTTCTGTTATGGCAAATCCAGCTGGCCTGGGTTTTTACAATCGTTCAGAATTTAGTTTTACCCCTTCATTTTCGTTTCGTGATGTCCGGGCCAAATTTGATCAAACAGGCTTTGACGATTTTACATCAAGATTTAGTTTTTCAAATATTGGATTCGTATTTAATAATACCAGGGATAATATAAGTTCAGGTGCTTGGAGAGGAGGATCTTTTGGGATCAGCTTAAGTAAGTTGGCTGATTTTAATAGTTCTTTTCATTGGGAAGGAATACACAGTTCTAGTATTTTAGATCTTTTTGCCAGCATGGCTCATGGTCAGACACCATCACAGCTACCCGATCAGGCCTTACATGCATTTGCCTATAAAGCTTACCTCATTAGTCCAATGTCATTTTATGAGGATGGAGGTGCTGAAAATGAGTATGCTCCTATTGTTTTCTCCGATCAATTTCCAGTACAATCAGAAACAGTGGATACAAGAGGTAGCCACTATCAGTTGACTTTTGGCTATGGAGGGAATTTTTCCGATAAGTTTTATTTTGGGGCTAACATAGGCATGGGCATGCTTAGGTATCAAGCTATAAAAAAATACAATGAGTATTTTAATATTTCTTCTGGAGATGTAATTTACCCCGATGAATATCCAGAAGTGG
>JAEWLI010000216.1 GCA_023393375.1 Bacteroidota bacterium | reverse complement strand
AGTTTGAATTAAAAAACCTCATCCGCTCATTTCCTTCCGATCGCATCGGATTGATCATATTTTCTTCAGAAGCATTTCTCCAATGCCCACTAACACATGATCAAAGTGCGCTAACATTATTTATAGAAGCTTTACATACAAGCCTGATTCCAAGTTCGGGAACTGATTTTGGCCCACCGTTAAAGATGGCCTTAGAAAAAATGCAAGGAGAAGAGACAATGATCACACAGCCCAAATCCAAAGTAATCGTATTAATCAGCGATGGCGAGGACTTCGGTGAAGAAACCAACACAATGGCTGATTTGATTGATGAAAACAACATTGCCCTTTTTACTTTAGGTGTGGGCACAAAGGAAGGTAGTCGAATCAGAACGGCAAACGGATATAAATTGGCCAATGATGGTCAGTATATTATTTCCAAACTTGAACCCCGGCAGTTAAAATCATTGGCAGTAAAAACAGGAGGAAAATATTTTGAAATCAATGAAAGGTCGAATGTTGTAGAAAGGTTGATTTCCAATATCAATCAGATTGAAGGCGAGCTGAGGGATACCAGAATGATGGATGTCTCTTCTAACAAATATTACTATTTTTTGGCACTGGCTTTGATATTAATGCTTTCGGATTACTTAATTAACGTAAAACCCATCAGGATATGAAACTGTGATATAAGAACTTTACACCCTGGCATAATAAATCGTCATTCAGAATTCGTCATTCGTTAATTCAAAAAATGATTTCTGAATTCTGATTCCCGATTTTTGAATTCTTAATCAAACTAAGATAGAACCAAAATAATGATATATGAAAGTCTGGCTTGTTGGCATACTATTATTTACTGTCACTGACATTGGTCGCATTGCCAAAACCAATCGGCTGATAAAAGAAGCGGAATATGCCTATCTGGAACAGAATTATCCATTGGCTATAGAAAAATACAAATTGCTGGTTGATTCATTGAATTATGAAGATGACAAAGCTACACTAAATCTGGCTAATGCTTATTTTAGAAATAATCAGAAGGAGGAATCGCTGGAATATTATAGAAGGATTCTCGATAGCAAGGATAAAGTGGTGAAAACCGCGGCCAATCAGCAAATGGGTGTGCTGGCTTACGAAAAAAAGGAAATGGCACAAGCTATGAACTATTTTAAGACTTCACTTATATCAGATCCTTCCAATGATGAAGCACGGTATAATTATGAATTGTTAAAGAAAATCAATCAGCAACAACAGAACCAGGATCAGCAAAATCAGCCACAGGAGCCTCCCACTGAATTTGCAAAAAATGCAAAAGCACGGTCCGAAATATTGGTAAGTCAGGGTCGTTATAAGGAAGCATATGAATTGATGCAAAGTGCATTGAAGGCAGATGAAACAGTACGCAATTTTCAGGATTTTATTAAAAGAACAGGAGAAATAGCTCAAATAGATGAAACTAATTAGATGTATTATTATCTTAATAGGATTGGGCTGGGCATCGGTAACATTTGCTCAAGACCCTGAATATGCTTTTCATGCAGGTGCAAAATCTTATATTGGCGGTGATATCAGCAAGGCAAAATCAATAGTCAATGATGCTTTGAAATATAACCCGACTGATCCCAAGCTGAATGATCTTCTGAAAATGCTCGAAGAAAAGGAAAAACAAAATAAGGATCAACAAAAACAAAATGATCAGCAGAACCAAGAGGATCAGCAAGATCAGGAGAAAGGTGACCAAACTGAAGAAACCAACGAAGAGCAACAAAAACAACAACAAAAACCGGAAAATGGAGAACCTGAAGGACAGGATGAACAAAATGAAAATCCTGAAGAAAATGACAATGAAGAACAAATGGCCGGGAATCCTCAACAGGTAGAAGACCAGAAAATCAGCAAGGAAAAAGCCATGATGATCTTGGAAGCCATGAGGAATAATGAAATCCAATATATTCAACAACAACGCAAAAAGGCACAACCAAAACAGGACAACAGGCCTGATTGGTAATTAAAGCTGACTTATGAATATTTCAAAAACAATTATTATATTCTTAGCCCTGCTTATTTCTCTGGCAGGTATTGCACAAACTCCTGTAACCACCTATTATGATAAAAACAACACCATCGTAAATGAGAAATATTTCATTTTGAATAATGATAGTTCCATGGTTGACGGTCAATATGTAAAATATCATGAAAATGGTGAGGAAGCCGTAAAAGGACAATTTAAAGAAGGTTTAAAAACAGGTGAATTTCAGGAGTTTTCCCCTGAAGGCAATCTGGTAAGAAAACTGATTTTTGAAAACAACCTTCGCCATGGACCGGTCATTGTTTATGATGCCAAAGGACGGGTTTTGCAACAGGGTCAATACGAAAATGACTCCCTGACCAATCAAGTGGTGGTGTTTTTTGAAGATGGTAAAGTTAAAAATGAAACGAATTTCAAAAAAGGCAAACCGGATGGCTTGGTCAAAGAATATTATCCTAACAGCAATATTAAACAGGAAATGTATTATGCCAACGGAAAACCCAATGGCATCACCAAAACCTATTATGAGAATGGGAATCTGAAAACAGAAGCCATGTTTACAAATGGCACCCTTAATGGGGAATTTAAAACCTATTATGAAAATGGCCAATTGGAGACTGTTTCTACTAATATAAGAGGCACCAAAAACGGAAGTTTTAAAAATTATGATGAACAAGGCAACCTGATTTTAGAGGGTCAATATGTAAATGGCAAACCCGATGGTGAAAATAAAGGGTATTTTCCGAACGGGAATCCAGCACATTACTATTATTATTCTGGTGGATTTCGTGT
This sequence comes from Bacteroidota bacterium, assembly GCA_023393375.1. Classification (GTDB taxonomy): domain Bacteria; phylum Bacteroidota; class Bacteroidia; order Cytophagales; family Cyclobacteriaceae; genus JAEWLI01. The sequence continues at coordinate 29,657 of JAEWLI010000216.1, read as the reverse complement.
GGGAGAAAATACCAGCTATTATGAAAACGGAAAGCCAAAACAAAAGATCAGGTATGAGAAAGAAGAAAAAGACCGGGAAATTACCAGTTATTACGAAAATGGCCAAATGAGTCAAAAATCGTTTTATAAAAATGACCAACCTGCTAATACCTGGTCATATTATGATAAAAACGGAGGTATTACCGTTGAGGAACCTTACAAAAATGGTAAAATATCGGGCATGAGAAAGACTTTTGATGGTAAAGGAAATATGATTCTGGAAGAACCCTATCAAAATGGCGTGATCATTGGTGTTTCAAAAGCATATTATCCTTCGGGGAAATTAAAAAGTGAAACCATTTACCGATTGGGCAAAAGGCATGGCATTTATAAACAATATTATGAGACCGGCGAAATAGAATGGGAAGGACACTATGCCGGTGGCCGGAAAGCAGGTGTATGGAAACGATTCGATGTAGAAGGAAACGAAATTGAAACAGAGGATTTAAGGAATTTTAGTGCGCCATAGCTTTTTAAATGCCCAACCCAAAGTTTCTGTTCATTGCAATTGTTATCTTTGATTCAAGGCAGCCATTACACCCACTAAACCAAGTAACACGGTAGGTGCCCAAGTGGTGTTTTGTGTATCCAATCTATGGATCATCTTATTTAGAGCAAAATATTCCAACAAAGGTCTTTCTTCATACATTAGCAATGTAATACTCGTATTTACTTTCCCCTTTTCGTAAGTGGCACGTAATACTTTCTGATTGTTTGTCGAATAATATAATTCTTTGCCTTCCCAACCCACTTGAAAAGTTGTGCCATTTAGGGTGATGGTTTCTCCGGATTTATAACTGATATTGCCCAGCGTATCACCTGTTGTTTTATCTAAAATATGCTTCACATTCTTTTTTGCATCTGCTATAAAAATTTGTTTTTCATCACTCGATATATTCACTGCTTTCCGGTAATTGGAACCTTTAACAATAATTATTTCCCGATTACTATCTGTGACTGTGAATATCCTGGTATTTCCATCTTTTTTATAATTATAGGTTGATGAATTTTGTGCATTGATGGAACTGTACAAAAACACACAGATCATGGATAATAGGTAATGTTTCATAGTTTTTCTAAAGATAAGATTTTTAAAATGGATTAAAAAAGAATCAATATTTCATTTTATTAGTGAGGTTGGGAACCGTTGATGTAGGTGAGGATACGTGTCCGTGAACCAACAAAAGGAAGAATTTATCATCCATTCTTGATAAATTTTAAATGGCTGTATGTATTATGATCATGATCATATAAAATAACCTCCGGGCCATTTAATTTAGCATAAAAAAAAAACCTTATGAACATAGTACACATTCACAATGTCTTGGATATTCTGGTAGATTCCGAAGCACCTTATACTGAAGAAAACCTGATAGGGAAAATATCAAATGAGTTTGGAAAAGACGTACAATTCTCGAGTTGTGCCGATCATATTTTTCCTAAAGAAGAAGTGGTGCAGTTTTTGCTATCAAAAAATAAGATCATTATCGAAAACGGATTGATCAGATTTAATGTTACTTCTGATAGATGTTAACGGTAAAATAAAGTTGATCTTCAGGAAAATAAATAACTGTATGTTCGTTAATCTTTCATACGGTTATTTGTTGAAAATACAAATATTTTAAATTTCAAACAGTCCCGGCCTCTCTATGGCCGGGACTGTTTTTTTTAGGTGCCTTTTATGGTGAACTCGACTCTACGGTTAAGTTGTCTGCCTGCAGCAGTAGTATTTGGGGCTACTGGTTTAGAGAAACCGTACCCTTTTGAAGAAATCGCATCTGCTGGGATACCTTTCCTTAAAATATACTCAGCTACCGACCTTGCCCTTTTATCAGACAGATTGTTATTTAATGCGGCACTTCCTACATTATCTGTATGGCCACCAATTTCTATTTTTACTGATGGGTTTTCTGTTAGAAATTTTACAACCCTGTCAAGTTCAACAAATGATTCCTGCATCAATACCGCTTTACCTGTTTCAAAGAAAATATTATTCAACCTGATCGCCTGACCTACTTCTAAAGGCACAAGATAAAGATCTTTATAGATCCTGATCTTCTGTTTTTCATTGGAAACATCTACAATTTCGGTGATCGGATAATAACTTTCTGCGGAAGCATTCAAAATATAACTTCTTCCAAGGGCAAGTTCTAATTTGTATTCCCTTGTGACACTGTCTATTTGAACGAATTTAATGGTTTCATCATCCACATTTATATTTACAGGAGTGCCTGAACGGAATGGTTTACCTGTTTTTTTGTCAAAAATTTTACCCACAATAGTTGCAGTCAGCTGTTCTTCGGCAAATAAATTTTTCATCACTTGCCTGAACTCTTTCACATCCCTTAGATCCAGTTTTTCAGGTATGGCTTCATATTTCGTAGTGTACACAGCCAATTCGTATTGTTGACCAAAAGGTAAATTTACCTGGTAACTTCCGGTATTAAAATCCAATTTCACATTATCTGATTTCTGACCATTGATATACACCATTGGATTTACATCAGCCGTAAGCTTTTGATTGGTGTTTTTCAATATCAGGTTACCTGACAAACTCACATAATCAAATGGCTCCATTAACAGATCCTTGGTTACTTCAGTGTATTCTACCCATTCTGTTGCATCAATGACTACACTTTGTGATTTGTAATTATCAGCTGCTGCCCTAATTGAGTAACTCTTGCCTAATGGAAGAACTGCCTTGTATTCACCAGTTTCAGGATTTATGCTTAAAGAATCTGCGGATAGATTGTTGATCAACACCTCATACGCCACGTCCAAAGGAATAGGAGATTGTGTGTTTTTATTTAATACTTTACCAGATACTGCTACATACGGATGCTCTTCAAAAAGTTTAACTTCATAAATATCTGACCCACCAAGAGAACCATTATTAGAAGTAAAATACGCCATACTTCCTTTTCTGTTAACTTGGAAAAATGATTCCCAATAATATGAATTGATGGTGTCATTTAACAATGTAGGAGTGGACCATTTCTCCCAGCTATGATCATCCAATCTTTCAGATTTATAAATATCAAAGTTGGTCTGACTTCTCCGGTTACTTGTAAAATAAATAGTTTTATTGTCTGCCGTTAAAGAAGGGGCTTCATCAGTGAATTTAGTATTTAAACCTTCCAACTTTCTTGGCCGGGACCAACTGCCATTTGGATTCATGAAACTAATATAGATATTCTGATTCTTACTGTTTATTTTTTCAGAAAAACTTAACAACAAAGTATTGCCATCGGCACTTAAAAAAGCATCATTGGTTTCACCTTTGCTCATCGAATGGTAACCCCTGATTTTTACAGGCACAGGCTTTCCCCATCCGTGTTCTTCCTTTTTTACCACTGACAATCCCCTACCCTTCCAATAAGTGCCTTGTTTGTTATAGGTACCATTGATCAATAAGGTTTTCCCCTGATCAGTCACTGATAGCACAGAATTGTATCTACCAATATTAATCTCGTCAGGCATGCGTTGAGCTTCAATCCAACTACCATCTTCCGAACGGGTGGAAAACCAAACGTCCTGGCTGCCCATTTCACCAAATTTATTTCCCGGATGATCTACTCTCACAAAATACAACGTGTTACCATCAGGTGTCAATACTGGTTTTATTTCGCTATAAATAGAATTAATAGCTTCACCCAAATTTCGGGGATAAAAAGGATCCTGTGCTTGTCCTTGCAACAGCAAGGGGAATAACATGATAAGTAAACAGTAGGTATATTTTTTTATTTTCATTTTCTGCTTTGATTTTCTTTAGAACAATTTATCGTCTGATAGCTTTTCGGTTGTTTTTTGCCAAGCACCAATAAAATTGATACCAAACCTCAAATTGAAATATTGCATACCATTGATATGGGAATTGATGTCCTTACCTGATATAGCTGTAGTAGCAGCACCAAACAAATTATCGCCAGCCACATATAATTGCAATGGTGCCAGGTTAAATGATAATCCAGCCCCAATATTTTTATAAGAATTTTGAGATGCAGTATAACTCACTGCAAGGGTCATGGCTTTTCCCACATGTTTGGTTATATTAGCTGTAGCCGCCATATTGAAACTTCCTTTGTTTTTTTGACCCGATAATAGTACGCTGGTATAAAGGTTACGGCATAATTCGTAGCTTCCACTCAAATATATTTTAGCTGGGAGTATTGAACTATAAGCCGATCCATTAACTTCCTGAAACTTAAATTTTTCTTCCAAAGAATCCAAATCAAATTCAAGGTCCGAATCATCTTCCAATAACTCTGCAATATCTACACCTCTAAAGGTAAAATTTGCTGTTTCTGGATTCAGAACATATTCGGTCACAGCATTGTTCCATTTTATTTTACCCAAATCAACCAATGCGAGACCAAAAGTAAATCGATCAGATGGACGGAATGATGCGCCAAGATCTAATCCAAATCCATTGTTGTTGATCAAACCCATAAAATCCGAGAAGTTATCCAGTTCTTCATCCTCCAGATTACTCAGCCCTGCTGTTTGAATTAAGGCATCCCCTTTAAGTTGAATATGATAATTATCGGCAGTGTTGATCGTAAAATCAGCTTGTTTGGTGGTAATGTTGGTATAACCTTTTAAATATTTGAACCTCGTTCCTACTGACCACATGTGATTGATTTCATAATTTAAGCCTACTCCTGTTTCTATATATCCCGATCCATTAGCTGTTATTGAAAATTCGGCATCTTTACCAATATTTGGCACATTCCCGTTTATCAAAAGATTTGCTATTTCTTTTGGATACACCAGATGAATGTTAGTCTTGTTAGTGACATTTAAGGTAAAATGCATCCGTGGATTTAGTTTAAAAGACAAATGAAACAAATCAGCCATAGTTTCACCCTTGAGATGGTTTTTGTCTTTCAGTTTATCATAGAATTTATCCAGGGTCACAACAAGAGAATCATCTTCTGCCCTCCTGCTTATCAGATCATTGTAGGAAAAGCCACTGTTCAATACCCCAAAATAATTGGAAGAAATTCCAGGCAAACCAATAGTTGTATTGTATTTTGGTGTAAAGGCAGGATTATAATAAGTTGACTGTGAAATGGTGTTCATGAAGTAGAAAGTTCCTTCATGTTGTGAATAAGCATTTCCAGAGTATATCAATAACAATATCAAAAGCAATCGTTTCATTTCCATTATGGTTTTAAGGATAAATTTAGTTTTGTCTGTATGCCCATGTCCACATACAGTTTATAATCGGCTTTAAATCTGACCAGTGGATAAGAATCCCCATTTTTGATCGTGCTCATGTCTGTTTTGAGTATGATATAAGAGGCGTCCATCAAATTGGTGAGTCTTCTGCCAGTGATTTCGATCAACTGATCATATTTTCCTTCCCCATTGGAAATCAAGTATCCTGAAGCATCTACTTTACTTGGAACGATAATATTCTTTTCATCTACAGTGGTGAAAAGAGAATCTACTACTTGGTAATTTTCGTCGGCAAAGTATATCTGAATAGCCGCTTGTATAGGAAATTCATTTACAATGGATAACTTCATTAATGCTTTCGTTACTTCATCTTCGTTAATGTCACTATTTATGTCTACATCAAGCGTATCATAAAGATGAATACCTTTTGCCGATCCGTATAAAGGGGTCTCAGCTGTTAGTTTAATTTTAAGCCGGTCAGTGTCTTTAATGAAGTTTTCTATATTTTGATTAGTAAAATTAATAGTTGCATTAGCCAGATAACGAATCCATTCAGGCCGGAAATTAAAAATCTCACCCGGTTCGTCTACTGCAACAAATGTGGAAGCACTCTCTGTTGCTGAGGTTGGTACATTGATTATAATAGGAGTAGCCGGAGTTGTGGTGATGTCAACACTTCCCGACTCTTTTTCTGCTGTGAATATCTGAAAGTCAACTTGAGAAGGTATTCGATAATCATTGATTACTTCGAGCGTAATATTGGCTTCACCTAGCACAATTTCAGCATCAGCCAAATCGGTAAAAGGGCCAATTTTCACATTTTCTTCAGGAAGTGTTACGGTCTGATTCCCAAATAATCCCCGCATTTCTGTATAGTCAATTTCCCTGAAATCCACATTTAAAGAAAAGTTGTCTGAAAGTGGTACAATAGCCCCTGAAGTTCCTCCGTTTGCTGTCACTTTGAAAACCATCGGGAAACGATTGTTTCCAGGAGTTAAGGTAGATAAATCCATCACATAACCTGCTAATGAAGCTGTACCTGTTATTGTTCCACCATCTTCAGAAATATTTTCAATTATGTATAAAGGGTCTCCCTGTGCATTTTTTATAGTAGGGAATGAAATCTCAACATCAACATGAGTACTGTTTTCAGCTGATATTACATAATCGATGAATCCATACTTTAAGTGTGCCTCATGCAATTGTTCGTGTTCCAATTCCGGTTCATTGCTAAGGTCAATGGTTTCCTGGCTGTTAAATATCTCCCTACTACCATCTGCAGGAACCACCACAGGAGACAATACATAGTAATTTTTTTGAAAAGAATGATTGGGCACCACAATGATATCATTCAGATCACGCGACTCTAAAATGTCTTCATAAATAAAGTATAACATGCCATCTTCTTTTTGCTGAAGAGCAAGTGAATCATGGGATCCTAGTAAATTCATTATACTTAAAGAACCGGAAACTAATGGTATGGCATACTCTGGATCCCATTGTACTTCGGCGATTCGGTCGAAATCATACTCATCAGAATTAAAAGAACAGGAGAAGCATAACCAACCTAGAGTAAAAACCCATAGGGTGGTCCTATTGTAAAACTTTCTTATCATAACTATTATTTTTTCATTCTTTCATCATATTAAGGCCGAAGTTATGATTATCATAGTTCTTGAATTAAAAAGAAAATGCGCTTAATGTACAGATGTAGTATTTTGTGGAAATTAGCCTTTCTGCATTTTAAATGTAGAGCACATAAATATATTTGCTTTTACAGACGGTAACATAAATCTTTCCCGGTAGTAATCCGGTATATAAAGAATTTTTCTATTTTTGCTTCGATCATCTGTTTTAGTCTGCTATGAAATATTTTGCAATTGTAATCTTAATCAGTTTAGGTCTGAATTCGGACAACCCTAAATTGGTGCCAGTTAAAGTGACCAGGGAAATCACAGTATCATTACCTGAGAGCTTCCAACCGTTGTCAGAAGATGAGATCAGGCGCAAATATAGTGCAGCCCGTAGACCAATAGTTTCTTTTGCTTCGCAAGATCAGAAGACTGATTTTTCAGTGAATATATTTACCTCTACCTGGAAGCAAGATGATATTGAATTACTTCAAAGTTTCTATAGATCAAGTATTTCCAATCTTTATGATTCTGTCAGTTTTATAAAAGAGGAAATTAAAGAGATAAATGACAGAAGATTTATCGTATTTGAATTCATTTCGCTATTAAATCCGGATCCTGACGCAGTAAGAAAACAACCAATCAGGTCAAATTACACCTACATGCAATATTGCCTCGTGAACGAAAAGCTTTTGCTATTTAATCTTACAACAAGTGCGGCTCAACGCCCCAATTGGGACACAATTGCAGAAGAGATAATGGGAACAATAAAAATAAAAAAAACACTTTAGTGGAGTTATCGGTTTATTCACATGAGCATTTTATGCGTCAGGCTTTTCTGGAAGCCCAAAAAGCAAAGGAACAGGGAGAAATACCTGTAGGTGCTGTAGTGGTGTGCAAGAACAGAATTATTGCGCGTGCTTGCAATCAGACCGAACTATTAAATGATGCAACTGCTCATGCTGAAATGATTGCATTGACAGCTGCTTCTAACTTTTTAGGTGCAAAATATTTAAATGAATGTGCCTTGTATGTAACCCTGGAGCCTTGCAACATGTGTGCAGGAGCGTTATTCTGGACACAAATTGGCAATCTCCATTACGCAGTTGATGATCCTAAAAGAGGGTTTTCAAAGACTGGTATTCAAATGTTGCACCCTAAAACAATAATTGGCAAAGGTGTACTCGAAAATGAATGCAGGCAGTTGTTAGAAGAGTTTTTTAGAGATCTCAGAGCTTAATATTTTTAGTTTTTTTATAATGTTTTTTATGTATAACCCTATAAATTTTTAATTCATATGGCTTTTGAACTACCGGCATTACCATATGCCAACAATGCACTTGAACCACATATCGATGCTAAAACCATGGAGATCCATCATGATAAACATCATGCTGCTTACGTGACCAAACTGAACGAAGGAATCAGTGGAACGGATGGTGAAAATAAACCCATAGAGGAAATAATGAAAAGCGTCAGCAAATATGGTGGTGTAGTAAGAAACAATGGCGGAGGCCATTTTAACCATTCTTTATTTTGGAAAGTAATTGGCCCAAATGGTGGCGGATCACCATCGGGAAAACTTGCAGATGCCATCAATTCAAAGTTTGGCTCTTTTGAAAAGTTTAAGGAAGAATTTTCAAATGCAGCTGCTACAAGATTTGGCTCAGGTTGGGCATGGCTAGTAGTAGTTAATGGACAACTGGCTGTAGGATCTACTCCAAACCAGGATAATCCCTTGATGGATGTAGCAGACTTTAAAGGAACCCCAATTTTAGGCCTTGATGTTTGGGAACATGCGTATTATTTGAAATATCAAAACAAACGTCCTGATTATATTGCCGCTTTCTGGAATGTAGTTAATTGGGAAGAAGTAGGAAAAAGATTTGAATCTGCTTTATAAATTAGTATTCAATATTTAAACGTTGAAGAGGCTCTGTTGGAGCCTCTTTTTTTACCCAAACCATCAACCCTCCTGCATCAGCTTAAATGCTTCTTCCACATTATCAACGGGTAATTTGCACGTATTATTAAAACAGACATAAATGGTGGTACGGTCATTCACAGCCACTCTGTTTTGCAATAAAGGTAAATTGCTTGAATTCTTAGTACCTGATACTACTTTATTGGGACAATAGGTTTTCTCCAAGGCTTTTCTAAAAAATTCTGCTTCATTGCCTACAATGGCAATTTCAGCAGTAGGTTTCACCATAAAAGCGTACAATCCGGCCCAGTTGGTTAAATATTGAGAATCGGTCAAAATTAATTTACCCACTTGTTTCAGCATATCTTTTGCAATATCACCATAACGCTGATGCCCGAGAATATGACCCAGCTTATATAAATTATTAGCCATCACCGAGTTGGATGCCGGAATAACATTATCAAATAGTTCCTTTTCCCCTTGCAATCAATTTTTCAGATGATTGGTCTGTGTAAAAAAATAATTTTTCATCTTCGTCATAAAAGTTATCCAAAACATAATCAGTAATCAGGTTAGCCATTTCCAGCCATTGCTCATCAAACACCGCTTGATATAATTCTATAAACCCCTGAATAACGAGTGCATAATCTTCCAAAAATCCATTGATTTGAACTGCCCCTCCTGCTTTATAATTTCTGAATAGCATTCCATTTTTGTATAGGTACTTTTTTATAAAGCTTGCATTTTTTATAGCAAGTTCTATAAATTTAGGTTCTTCACAAACCAGGTAACAATCCACTAATCCTTTAAGTGCTAACCCGTTCCATCCTGCTAAAATTTTATCATCCAATCCAGGCCTCACCCGTTGATTCCGATAGGTCAAAAGATAATGATTACTTTCCTTTATCATTTGATCAAATTCATCAGGATCAATTCCAGATTCTTTTGCGAACTCGATAGCAGAAGTTTTTTTGTGCAAAATATTTTTCCGTTCTTCCCAATTTCCATCTTCCATTATTTGATAAAAACGGGTTAAAAGGCTCACCTTTTCATCATCTTCATAGAATTTGTATAGCACATTGGAAAATTCAAAAGCATCCCACACATAATATTTGCCCTCTTCACCTTCACTATCAGCATCTAGGGCGGAAAAAAAACCACCTTCCGGGTCCATCATTTCTCTTTCCAGAAAATTGATGGTTTGATAAATCACATGTTTAAAAACAGTCGATTTGGTTATTGAATAACCATCAGCATATAGCGATAACAATTGCCCATTGTCGTACAACATTTTTTCGAAATGAGGGACTAACCATTTTGCATCAACTGAATATCTGGAAAAACCACCACCTATCTGATCATAAATCCCGCCATGAGCCATTTCTGTTAAGGTCAGCACTACCTGATCCAAAGCCGCTTGATCTTTAGTAACCGCATAATACTTCAAAACAAATTGCCAATATGAGGGCATAGGGAACTTGGGAGCTCCCCTCATCCCTCCTCTTTTCTGATCGAAATTTTCAGCTAATTTTTGATAAATATTGATCAGGTTTTGAGTGGTGAAATCATTAAGTGAGTCATTTAATCGGTATTTCTTAATATCACTGGTATTCAAAGCATCAACAAATTTATCAGCTGATCCCTCCAGATGATCACGATGTTGTTGGTAAGCTTCAGCGATCTGTAATAATAATTGCTGCCATGAATTTGATGGGAAATATGTTCCCCCATAGAAAGGCTTTTGATCGGATGTAAGAAATACGTTCAATGGCCACCCTCCTGACACCCCCATGAGTTGCACTGCTTCCATATAAACCTGATCAACATCAGGACGTTCCTCCCGGTCTACTTTTATACATATGAAGTTTTTATTCATGATATCAGCTATCTCCTCTTTTTCAAAGCATTCGTGCTCCATTACATGGCACCAATGACAAGAGGAATAGCCTATACTTACCAGAATGGGTTTATCTTCTATCTTTGCCAATTGAAGAGAGGCTTCGTTCCATGGCATCCAGTTTACCGGATTATAAGCATGTTGTAATAAATATGGACTTGATTCCCGAATTAACTGGTTGGGTTTTTTAGTAGTATTCATAATTTGAAAATTAAAAAATAATGACAGAACCTTATCGGTATAGTTATTTTTGGGGCAAAATGATTTGTTGTTCAACCACTTTTATTTCCTCACTTACATCAATCTGTTCATTTAACTGTTTCAACTTTTTTAATGTTTTTACTAAAAAAGTTTGATGAGCTGATGATTCAGGATAAAATGGTCTGTGATAAACTGCACGAGATAATTTATCCCAATCTTTTAAAAACGAATTTGCATTGTCATCCAGGTATCGTGTAGTAAACTTTTCCCATATATAATTTTCGGAAACGTCATTGGGATGAACCATGTCGGAAGCATAAAACCGGTAATCCCTCAGATCGTCCAATAATAGTTCAAAACTTGGGAAATAATCTACATTATCATAGGTTTTTACCAACTTATCACAAACATATCTCAATATAGATTTACTGACAGCATTTTGAGGTAATGTATCCCTTAAGTGGCGAACAGGACTAACAGTAAAAATAAACCTTAGTCCCGGATTCGATTCACTCAACATTTGATATGTCTTTTCAAACCGGTTTAGAATTTCTTCCGGCTCTAACATCTCCCTTGAAAAAAACGAATCGGGTATTTTATGACAGTTGGCTACAATTTCATGATTATCTTTTCTGCGGAAAACAAAAGCTGTTCCCAGTGTAATAATAATCCACTTTGCTTTCAATAACTGTTGATGAACCTGATGAAATGCAAATGATGCTTTTCGTTCCAGATCTGTTCGAGTAAGTGCCGATATATCGGAATGAAAACAATAATTGTAATGAATTTCCTGATTTTCTAGATAAGTTGAAGGTGGCAGGTCTTCCTTGCGGACACTTGTTTCTAATAAAGAGAATACGGAAATGGGATTGTATATCACCCCAAACGGATTAGAGAGAATATTGAATTTGTTTGATTTTAATTTACCTCCAATAATATCAGCAAAACATGATCCAAGGGATATTAATGGCGTGGAAAGGGAAATTTTATGTTCAGAAAGTGGTATGTCTATTTCTGTGCGAAACATCTATGAAAAATTATAAAAGATAAAAATCCCAATAACCAGGTTAAAAAAAGTAGTTGTCTATTTTAGGACTTTAACCACTGATGATTTTTTTATATTTATCAGTATTGGTTGGATCCAGATCAACTAAAATATTATATGCCTCCCTCCGTATGGCCATGTCCCCTTCAGAAAACATATTGGTTATTTCATTTACCTTAGTATAAATAAACATGGTGATTAAAAACGAATTTGGCCGAACATCATCTGCTTTTTGAATTTTCTTGAGCACCTCTAAAACGACTTTTCTCGACTCATCAGGATTTTCCAAAAAGTTATCCAAAGCCAAACGATGATACTCATAAATACCTTCTCTAACAGGCCTCATTTGAGGATTCATAAGGTTTTCAATTAACCAGTACCGATTTCTGGGTGGGGAAACAAATTGTTGCCACCCTGCTCGGTTGGTTTGTTGCGCTGTCATAGCAATTGACATGGCTTTTTCAAAATAAGGATTTCCACCCATATTGGAAAAAGAATCATAATCCATTCCAATAATCAGATATGCGTAATATGCGAGAATGGATGTAATATTATTTGAAAAAGAGTTTTCCTGAAACTCCAAAGGTTGCGATTCGGAGTATTCGAATTGCCAATCTTTATCGGCATAATTTAATGTTAACCCAAGCAGACTCGATTCCAGATTGGTTTGATATACAGGTCGTACAGATTGTATTTGAACAGTAGCTACAAAATTGGATATTGAAGGCATGGACTCAATGCCAATAATTAACTGGCATTTGATTTTTTCATTATTCCGATAGGTGTGGTTGGTCCATTTTCTGTCATTCATAAACTGTGAGAAAGCTACTTCCATGTCCCGAAAGATTTCTTTTTCTGTGGTTTGCGCCCGATCAGAATTAATAACCACTCTACAATCCAGTTCCTGGGCAGATAAAATGGTAGTTGATATCACTAATAATACAAATGATGATATAAGATTTCTCATAACAATTTCGAAATAATGGCATTGACAATATCCAATGCTACTTCCTCCTTACTCTTCAACTCAAAATCTTCGATTTTATTATCTTTCATGATCAGCCTAATTTTATTCGTATCATGATTAAATCCAGCACCTGTATCATTTAATGAATTCAGCACCACCATATCAAAATTCTTTTTATTCATTTTTGACAGGGCATTTTCAACTTCATTTTCAGTTTCCAGCGCAAATCCGATGTTTTTTTGATGGACCTGCTTCCTTTTGCCCAATTCATAAGCAATATCCACATTTTTTACCAATGGAATATTGATGTCAGGTATATCTTTTTTTAGCTTTTGGGAAAAAAACTGACTGGGTGTATAATCGGCTACTGCGGCAGCAAAAACAGCTATATCTACTGAAGGATAAATGGAGGAGCAAGCTTCATACATATCTTTAGCTGATTGAACATGGATTATTTTTATTAAAGGATGGTCCAATTTCAAGTTTACCGGACCGGTTACCAGGTTTACATCAGCACCCAGATTGGCCATACAATTGGCAATGGCAAATCCCATCTTCCCACTTGAGTGATTACCAATAAAGCGTACCGGATCAATGGCTTCATATGTTGGCCCGGCAGTAATTAACGCTTTCTTGCCTTTTAGAGGTTGCTCGCGGGAATTAAAATGATTTTTCAGCACTTCCAGAATTTCTTCGGGTTCGGCCATCCTGCCAACCCCAGTCAATCCACTTGCCAATTCACCATACATTGGTTCAATTATTTGATTTCCATAGCTTTGGAGCTTTTGGATATTGTTGGTCACTGCCGGATGTCTCATCATATCTAAATCCATTGCCGGAGCGATATAAACAGGCTTTCTAGCTGACAGATAAACAGCATCCATCATATTTTCACAGATACCGTTCGCAAAATGCCCTATTGTGTTGGCACTGGCAGGTGCAATTACCATCACATCAGCCCAGAGGCCAAGTTCTACATGGCTATGCCATACCCCGGTAGAAGATGCAAAAAAATCTCTTACTACAGGATTTTTTGATAAAGTGGATAACGTAAGTGGGGTAATAAACTGGCAAGCGGCTTCTGTCATTACTACTTTGACTTCAGCCCCTTCCTTTACTAAAAGGCGGATCAGATTAGCTGCTTTATAAGCTGCAATACTCCCACAAACACCAACGATAATTTTTTTGCCAGGGAGCATATGATCGTTGATTAAATATCTTCCGGCTCAGGCTTCCTAAACATGATCTTTCCTTCCAAAAATTCATCAGTAGCAATCGAAGTAGGTTTGGGCATCCTTTCGTAAAATTTGGATATCTCAATTTGCTCACGGTTTTCGAATACTTCTTCCAGATTATCTACCGTTGAAGCGAATTCTGCCAACTTAGTATTTAATTCTTCTTTTAGCTTAGAAGAAATTTGCCTGGCTCTTTTAGAAATAATCGATACAGATTCGTAAATATTTTCTGTTGGTTCAGCGATTTTATCAATATCTCTGGTGATAATAGACGGATTTGTTGCCATGTATTTATTTTCTTTGAATTTTTAATTTAATACAATATTACTGTTAGTTCCTAAACGGGTTAATGCTTGTGTGGTTTGCTCATATACTTTTTCTGCATCTCTTACATATTTGCTATTTGGAAAGTTGTCTACAAAATATTCATAAAATTCCAATACTTTCTGATACCGTTCCCGTTGCCTACTGGTAATACTCTGAGAGGCATATTTATATTGAGCATCTATTTTTAAATAAGATACTTCCTCTACCATTCTCGAATCAGGATAGCCATTTTGGAAAGTCTCAAAAGCCACTACAGCTGCATTCAAATTATTCAATCGATAATATTGTTTGGCTTTTTCATAAGCTTTTTTCTCTAACTTGGCCTGCATCTCATCTATAATGGTATTGGCTTCTTCTTTCTTTTCACTATATGGATACAAATTGATAAAACTTTGCATGGCATTTACTGCTTCGATTGTGCTGGTCTGATCAAGATTGTATTTTGGAGAGTCTCTGTACAAAGAGAAGGCATGCATAAATAAAGCTTCTTCGGCAAATTCACTTCTGCGGTAAGTATCAAAGAATGATTTAAAATAATGGGCACTTAATAGTCGGTTACCCTGATAATAATTTGAATATGCGAAATAAAACTGTGCTTTTTCAGCTTCTGGCATTCCTACCATTATTGGTAGTACTTCTTCAAACAATATTGAAGCTTTATAATAATCTTCATTTTCGTAATAGGCCATGGCTGCATTGTACTTAACTTTCCAGTCAGTACTTTTCTGAACTTTCCGAAATTTAGTGGAACAAGATCCCAGTACTAAAACAGCAATGAGGCCAACAATAACTAACTGATATACCTTTTTAAACATAAGTTGCAAATATAAGAAGTAACTTTCAAAATTCTTAATTAAATGAATTCTTAGAAAGAAAAATAAACATTATAACCAATTTATTAAGGATAAAAACGAGCAAGCATCTTTAATATTTTATTTCACAGGTATCAAAGGGGCTAAATTAGCAGCTCCCGGCATCTCAGGAAGTATTTCTTTGATAACATCTATTATATTTGTCGGTTCTTCTTTTTTTGTCCTTTTCTTAAAAATATCCTGTTTTTCTGGCCGTTCTTCCTTTCTCCAATTAAATCCGGACAACTCTTTATCAGGAGGTTTTATTTCATGTGGGGGAATAAATGAAGCTTCCGGTTTGGTATAAAAAGATGCATTATTAAACTGCCCATCTTTAAACCTGATGGTCATACTACTGCACAATATTTTATTTAACCCAATCAAAGCATTGTCTTTATCATCGGCAGCAAACATCACAGATTCTCCATTGCCAAATACATAAGCGTTATCCAATTGATTATTTTTAAAATAGACGGTCATTTCCCGCCCTTTTACCTGGTTAAAAGTTTGAAGCATTGTATCTTTGGATATCAGGAAACAATTTACATCAAGGTTCATCTTGTCCATTCCCCCATCTACCAATTTCATATTGATGGAATCGGCCTCAATCTGATTCTCATTATACCACAATACAGGGTCCATATAAAAATAAATAATGGAATCGGAAGAATGATAAGCAATAGAATCTGCGATCCCCTGCATTTCCTGTTTAAATATCTTTACCTGATGATAAGCAAGTATGCGGCGTTCTTCGATAATTTTGGAATCAATCGATACCAGGGTATCTGCAGCCACATATAGGGTATCAGTTTCCATAATCTTTCTCATGATAGGACTGCCAGAAACTTTGGTCAGACCCTGATCTTTCCAATACTGGCCCAAATCTCCTGTTATAATAATATTTTCTTCTTTACTGATCAATTTAACATTACTGGTAGCTGAATAAAACCTGTTAGCATCGTCAGAAAACAAAGTATCTCCCTCCAGAATATATGAAGCTGTTTCGATATAGCCTTTTCCAAAAACTGAAACATCTTGAAGGGTGTTTAACTCACCTTCGTGAAAACGAAATACAGAACTATCTTCCTTGGAAATTACGGTAGATGGCCCTCTTATGTAAGCAATTTTTGAAACAGTATTGTATTGTAGTGTGTCGGAGTATAAAGTATGTTCAGGATTAACCAACACGACACGATCTTTAAAAGCTGCAAATTTAGACTCGGTATGATAACTTCCTATGTCACTTGTGAGCGTATTCACCTCATCAAATAATTTTCCACGTTCAGAATAACTTGCCAGATTATTTAACATATCATATTGCATGGCATCAGATTCGATAGTCAGGCTGGGATCCTTATAAACTGCGTTGCCAAGCATTTGTGCGATTTTTGAATTACCTTCATACACTAATTTCCTGCCAGTGATGGTAATAGTATCTTTTTCTATGATTTTTACATTTCCATAAGCTTCCACTCTGTTTTGCTCACGATATAAAAAAGCTGAATCACAGTAAATAGTGGTAGTATTTTGTTTAAATATTACCCGTTTGTCTGCATCACCTATTAATCTGTCAAATCGCTGGTTATTTCGAAACACCCCCTCCATTACATGCCCCCCTTGCACAATATCAATCTTTCTGCCTTGTTGCGCAAGCAGCGAACCTGACAAAACAAGCAGGTAAACTAGTAGGATATATATTTTGAAATACCGCATTTTTGCTTCAAAATTAGAATAAAAAAGATATATTTAAGTGATGATTGCGCATTTTACCAGATTTATCAAAAAACATGCCCTTTTTAATCCTGATGACAAGATACTTTTGGCATTTAGTGGCGGGGTCGATTCGGTGGTTTTGGCCGATCTTTTTTATCGAGCTGGCTTTCAATTTGGACTTGTGCATTGTAATTTCTCATTAAGAGGTAAAGATTCCGATCTTGATGAAGAAACGGCAAAAACAACTGCAGAAATATACAAGATACCAATAATTGTTAAGCAATTTGATACTCATGAATACGCCCGTAAGAATAAACTTTCCATTGAAATGGCAGCCCGGGAATTGCGGTATGATTTGTTTAACAAAATTAAATCCAAGGAAAATTATCAATATATTGCTACGGCACATCATTTGGGTGATGTACTTGAAACCATTTTACTGAACCTTACTAAAGGTACCGGAATATCAGGTTTAAGGGGAATAGCTCCAAAAAGAGAAGATATCATCCGACCTTTACTTTTTACAACTAAAACTGCCATAGTACAATATGCAAAAGATCATCATTTAAACTGGCGTGATGACAAATCGAATGAGGATAATGCTTTTCAAAGAAACTTGATCAGACATAAAGTAGTACCTGAACTACTCAGTATCAATCCTTCGCTTTTCGAAACACTTGGAAAATCAATAACACGGCTAAGGTTTGCCGAGAAAATATATCATGAAACCTTATCAAGGCTAAAAGGTGACATTGTCCAAAAACACGGAAAAGATTATTTGCTTGATAAAATAGCTTTTACTGAACAAAAAGAACCTGCTCCACTCTTATTCGAACTGATTAAAGAATTTGGGTTTAATTTTGATCAATGTGAAGAAATAATAGAAAGTCTCACAAAGACTGGTGCTATTTTCTTTTCTCATAAATATCGTTTAAATATTGACAGACGCTATTTCTTTATTTCACCACATCCTCAAAGAAATGAAGAGGTGATATTTTGTGATGAAAATTGTAAAATGATATCTGATGATATTCATCAATATTTCTGCACAATTAAAGAGGTAGCGGGGTACACTATCAGAAGAAATCACGAAACAGCTTGTCTTGATTTTGATTTGCTCAAATTTCCGCTACAGATTAGAAACTGGCAACATGGCGACCGTTTTGTTCCCTTTGGCATGAAGCAGAAAAAAAAGGTGAGTGACTTTATGATAGATGAGAAAATTCCCTTAAACTTGAAAGAACGTATAAAGGTACTAATTTCAGGTGGTGAAATCGTTTGGATAATCGGCTACAGAACAGATGACCGCTTTAAAATAACACCTGCTACAAAAAAAGTATTTGAAATAACAGCAAGGGAAATATGAACAACCCGTTTAAGAAATCTTACACACCTAAAGAAATAAACCTTTTTAGGTTTCTTTCGAAAGTGAAAGTTTTTGATAAGTTGTCTTATAAGGAGATGGCTTATTTTCTTCCTTACTTATACTTGAGAGAGTATACCAACAATGAGGCTGTATTCCTGCGGGGAGATCCAAGTAATGCAGTGTATCTGGTAAAAAGCGGAAAGATTAGTTTGAATATTGACATAAGGGATAAACTGGAGTTGCTACGCCTGGTTCGCTCAGGTGAAGCTTTTGGCACCAATGCACTGGTGGAATCTTCTCATCGGATATTCAATGCCATAGTAGATTCAGAATCTGCAGAGTTATATGTCATTCCTAAAGTGAACATTTTCGAAATTTTTAAAGATCATGAAAATGTGAAGGCAAAAATGCTTTCTTCATTAACTGAGATTTATAATCAGGTAACGGTCAACTTATTTAAATCATATAAATCATCAATTGGATTTTTTAACCTGGCGCAGATTTTTGCCCAAATTTCAGAAAATGAGGATCCCTTATCTCTTTAAACTGGTGGGTCTGAAGTAAGCAAACACTTCTGGAATTGTTTTTATTATAATGATCAGGTCAAACCATAGGGAAGCCCTATCGGCATATGCTACATCAAGTTCCTTTCTTTCCCTTTCTGACATGGTATATGCTTTCCGTTTGGAGATTTGCCATAATCCTGTAATACCAGCAGGAGCAAGAAAACGTTTTACCCATAAGTCAGTAGTGAGGTTTTCTGCTTCATATAATGGCAGCGGACGATTGCCCACTACAGACATATCGCCTTTCAATACATTAAATAATTGAGGTAGTTCATCCAGACAAGTTCTTCTAAGAATTTTGCCCAACCTGGTTACGCGAGGGTCATTTTCCATTTTAAAAAATGACGGCTTGCCCTGTTCTGGAATGTATTCATTTAAGTGCATGATTGATTCAAGTTTCGAATCCGCATCTTTTTGCATGGTTCGAAACTTAAAGAAATTAAAAATCTTATATCCGGTGCCTACCCTTTTAGATATATAAAATACAGGACCTTTTGATTCAATTTTTACCAGTATGGCAAGAAATATTAATAAGGGGCTCAACAGGATAATTAAGCTAAGGGAAAAAAGAATATCAAACAGTCTTTTAGGCCAATGCACCTTATAAGATAATGTAACCGGAATATCTTTTTTTATATCAGTGGATGCTTTTTCTTTTTTTATGGATTGTAAGATCGAAATCCTATTGTGCAAATCATCAGCCGATACTTCAAAAGAATAAAAATCATCAACACCCAGTTGAAAAGCTTTTATTTTGTCCACACTATTATACCGTTGTGCAATCACAATAAAAGGCACTTGTTTAAGTCTTTCATTGGTTCTGAGGCTTTCAAATAAAGCAAAAGCATCGGTATCGGGTAATTCAAGATCACAAATTACCGCTTCTGGCAAGGAGGTATTGGAAAGAGCATTGTATTTTAGCCACAAATCCGCTGGAAAAGATAGATTAAAAGATAGAATATTATACCCATAAGCTATCAATTCTTCATGTAATCCTCTTTTAGCCCCACCAATATATAATATAGTGTGACGGTCTTTGATGGCATTATTATCGATAGAAAAATTTTCTGAATCTGCTATTAATACCTGCTGATTAAGCATACTTGAAATTATTGGCGTTTATTTCTTCAATGTCATCTTCAAACATTTTTTCTATATATGCCAACAAATCATTCGGGTTGAATGGTTTTTGATAAAACTTTTTAACACCTGCTTCTAAACATTGTTTTTTAATTGACGGATCATCAAGACCAGACAACATCACAATAGGGATATCCCTAAAATACCCACTTTTTTTGATCATATTGACAAAATCCGTTCCGTTCATCTTTGGCATCTGAATATCAGCGACAATAAGATCTGGAATGTTCCCTTGTTCTAACCAGAGCATTGCCTGGATTCCATCTTCTTTTGTGATGACTTCATATTTCCTTTGTAGAAGGATTTCCAACAAAGCTCTAATGCTTATGTCGTCATCCAATGCCAGAATCTTCTTCTTAAATTTAGATTTGGCTTTTGCAGAACTTTTTAAAATCGGTATCACAGGATATATGTTAAATGTTTTTATTAATTGATGAACCTAAAAAATCAATTTTTTTGCCGGATTTATACTTTATTAAGATTAATTTGTAATTAACGCTCGTAAAGTTACTGTATCTAGTTTATTTATCAAAACGAATTTAGAAATATTTTAAAAATTAATTGTATTAATCAAATTTATTAAGTTCATTTTGTTTTTTAGATTAAAAAATACTTCCGATTGTGGTTTCCAATTTAACCTCTCACGTACCGTATTGTTTAGGATTGTTTATAAGTAGTTGAATACTGCTTTAAATAGATTATTATCTATCTCTGATGCTTCTCTGTTGGGTTTGGTAATTGATTTTGAATTATTTTACGAAAACATGGAAATAATGGTTGTAAATTAAGCCACTTATTAAGTGCTATGTGGAAAAATTTATGGAACCAAAACTGTCTGGAAAGTGAAAGTTCGGCACTTTAGATAAGACCGGGTTCCAACATAAATAGTGTGGCTCCGGTAATTCATCGCCACACTTATAAAAATTAGCCCTACCTTCTAAACCGCTAAAAGCCGTGAAAGAGTGCTTAAAAAAGACAGTAATGGGGATATTTAGCATCAATTCCCAAGAATATATACTATTATTGTTTTTTCTTATGATTATCTCCCGGTCTATCTGCTCGAGTAAATGCACGGGAATCTGGTCCCGTGTAAATCTATCAGGACCGTATGCTGCCAAACAACATCCTAAAAGGTTAAACTCAAGATTATAATAGTTTTCATCTTTATTAAAAGATATAAAAAACTCTACGCAACTATCCTTATATACTGGATCATGGGTGGTGTCGTATTTTGCGCGAACAAATTTTTCCTTAACATAATATTTTAGCATTATGAATTTATGGTTGTGCGCTATTGAAAATTGCACATTTGGTTTGTCTTTATAACTGCCCCACGGCGTATTTCCAATTTCCTCACGCTCCAATAGATCGATTGATTTTATATTATCAGGACCTACTCCTGTTCTGAAATTTAATATTGGCACAACTATATTTTTCATTCTGAGGGTTTTAATCACAAAAATACATGTTAAATAAAACATCAACATCAAATAATTGCTATTTACCTGGAAAGCAATATGTTTCACCGATTTTTCCTTCCATTTAAAGGAACCAAGTGTCAGTTTGAAAATAGTTCTAGTTCTACCTAGATCAGCGAAAAATGTTTCAGAAGAAGGGACAGAACTTTTGGGGTATATCCTATTATTAATGGGAGCAATAGAATTCCCACGATTAATTAAACGTTTCTCCGGTACCTATGCTTTGAAAAAAATGGATTATCTTCATCATGAAGAAAGTCAACTTATATAAACCTAATTAAATTAAGTTCATTAAACTATTATTCTTCTCAAACATTTTTTAAAAATATGGTTTGATATAGGAGTTAATCAATCCAATTATGAGTCAGGAATCAGAAGAAAAAAAACAAAGTAAATGGCCCCTTTTCATTAGTCTGATTATTTTAGGAAGCCTGGTGGCTTCTTATTTTATCATTCCTGAATTTCAGCAATTTTTAAAACAAACTTATGAAATCCTCCTAAGTGACGATCAACAGAGGATTTCTGGCTGGGTAAGTGATTTAGGCTGGTGGGGGCCCATATCTATCATCATTATCATGATTTTGCAGATGTTTTTACTGATCATTCCTTCACCATTATTGATGGTTGTAGCAGTATTAGCATATGGTCCGGTATGGGGTGCTTTGTTATCAATAATTGCTGTGATGTGTTCGGCTACAGTAGGTTATTGGATAGGCCGCTACCTGGGTCTTGCAATTGTGCATAAATTGATAGGAAGTAAAAAAGAAAAACAAATGGAATATTATGTGGAAAGGTATGGAGCTTGGGCCATTATTATTACCCGGTTAGCCCCCCTCCTCTCTAACGATGCCATCAGTCTTGTAGGGGGAATATTGCGCATGTCTTATTGGAAATTTCTGGCAGCAACATTAGCAGGTATTGCCCCACTAAGTATTCTTATTGCCTATTTTGGAGAAAATAATGACCGGATGAAATCAGGATTGATCTGGACATCACTTGTAAGCCTTGTTTTATTTGTTGGCTATATCATCTACGATCGTAAAATCAACCCTGTAAATGATGAAGAAAATTAAACTTCAATTGCAATGGTTGTTTTAATCTTTTCTTATAAAATAAGAAACTGTATTGCCTTAAAATGAGTTTCAGGTATTAAAGTCAAAATCCCACACTAAACTCACTCATATGGAGGTAGAAAAAGAAGTAATTGAGTTGATCGCTAAAATATCAAAAACACCGACTGATGAAATCGCACCAACCGATAGGTTGTCTAAAGACCTGGGATTTGATTCACTTGATGTAGTTGAACTTACCATGGATTGTGAACAAAAATTTCAGATTGCTGTACCTGAATGGGAATCGATTAGGGTTTATACAGTAAATGATGTAATTGAAGTAGTAACAGAACACATGGATATTCTTCGTAAAATTAGAAATTAGTAGGTTGGTCGATGTTATTCCTGATTAATAGTAATTCCATACCTAAAAGTACAATAATATCTTGCTGGTGCGTTTATACTTTCAGTTCCTTTGTTTCAATAAATCCAATAAATTTATATTTGAAATAGAGAAGAGGAACAGAAAATAAGGGATCTTTGAAGAATAATTCACAATTGGATCTATTTAAAATGACCAAAAAAAAATTGTAATGATAAAAATTTTTATTGTAGTAACTGTATTTACTTGTTTTACACTGATTGCTTGTAATGATAAAAAAGAATCAAGTAAAACAAGGACTGAGCAACAATCCCATTTGGAACAACTTCAACAACAGTATATTGAACAACGAAAAAGATCAATTACGGATTCTGACACAAATGTTTCTACAGTAGCTGATACTTTACCAACAGGCCCGATTGGTACAGAGGTGAAACTGAACCCTCCTCATGGTCAACCTGGACACCGATGTGAAATTGCAGTCGGAAGTCCATTGAATAGTCCGGCAACTAATCAGGCACCCGCTCCAGCCCCTGAACCTGTTGTTCGCCTCAATCCACCACATGGGCAGCCAGGACATAGTTGTGATGTGCCAGTGGGTAGCCCACTTAATTAATATTGAGTAGTAAAAACAAATTATAAAAAGGGCATCAAAAATTTAAATTATCCGTCTAACGTGATACTTCATACACTGCCTTTAATACAAGCTCAATTTCTTCTTCTGTATTATAAATACCAGGAGTCAGTCTTGCATAGGTAGGAGAATATGGCGTATCACTTGCCTCAATATTCTTTTCGCGCAATGCCCTTACTACGTCCACCGGTTGCATTCCATCTACATCAAAGCATACAATACCAGATGAGAGACTTTCTTCCATAGGAGTGATTAATGTAATCCTGTCTATATTATCAAGACCCTCTTTCAATTGACGAGCAAAAGCATGTAACCGCTCCTTTACTTTTGATTTACCTATTTCCTCATGAAATTTAAAGGCTTCGATCAATGCCCATTCGTGTTCAAAAGCTTTAAATCCACCTGGTGACATTGTACCTCCCCATCCCCCTGATTGGTTAAAGGTAGGAATGATGGGTTTTACATCTTGATGAGCACGTGAGTGACCCCATAATATACCTGTTCCTCGAGGGCCAAATATCCATTTGTGTGTGCCCGCTGCAAAAAAATCGCAATCCAATTCAGCAACTGGGGTGTCCTCTACCCCAAAACCATGAACACCATCCACAAAAAAGATCACCCTGTCATTGAGATCCCTGGAAGCATTTATTTCAGCAAGCCGGCTCGAAATTTCCTTTACAGGTACTTTTAATCCCGTAGAGGAATGAACCCAAGTGGCCGTTACCAATCGGGTTTCTGGCTTTATTGCATTGATCAGGTTATCAACAATTTCTTCTTTAGTTACCTGATGGATATTTTTATAAGAAGGTATTTTCCTTACCTTGACGCCTGTCCGACTAGAAAGATATTCAATAGATTGATGGGTAGAATAGTAATCATATTCATGAGTGATAATTTCCTGGTCATTTCGTATTTGTAGACCAGCGAACACCAAAGCAGTACCCATAGTAGTAGAATCAGTATTGGCAACCTCTTCAGGTTTGGCATTCATATATTTTGCAGCTACTTCACGTATTTCACCGTTCATTGGAAGAAAACTTTCATTTACATAGGCTGCTGGATTGTGGTTTAGTTCATCTCTGTACCGGTTGATCGCATCCTGAACCTGTCTTGGATGTGTGGCAAGGAGCATTCCAGCCATATGGATCTTCTTGGGATCATGTTTAAAATCAGATCTGATTTTATTCCACATTCCATTATTATTGGTTATGGAGGGACTAGAACTGGTTGATTGCTGTTGGCCAATATTATCACAGCTCATTAACCCACCAGTAATTCCACTGACAGTTACCAATCCTAAAGTCGCAAGAAATCTTCTTCTCAATATATTCATCTTTAATAATTTGTATATAAATGCCTTCCCATTTTAGTTTAACAAGGAGAGTAAAGATTTGGTTGAAAATGCAAAAATGGGCACCAGCTGTAGAAATTTCACTTAAATGAAATCGGGTTAAAGGACAGAAAACTAAGTTTGGTGTAATTTTTTTTTCAAATAAGGAGTGTAAGTTCAACCTTGACCAGATAAATCTGAACACATTAAATTTAACCTATCGGAGCAATAAAAAAGTACCCTACAATAACCACCAGGAGGAAAAGGCAGATAAAAATCCACACTGTTATCCCAATCGCACTAACTGAGCCGTACTCCTTTTTAATTGGTATTGTATACTTGTCTCTAAATACTCTGAAATTTGTGCTTTTATTTTTGCGTTTCTTTTTATAGGTTGGCATTGCGGTGAATAATAGAACAATTAACAAGCCTATAAACGATAATGGGATCAATGCCATTCCCCAATACATGGGACCAACAGGAGATAGCCACAATGCAGCAGCCCAAACAACTAACAGTAGAATAATAAAAACTGGCCAAAGCTTTTTCCAGGTGCCTTTAGTTTTAAAAGCATAAAAAAATACCAGTGTAAATACTAAGGCTACTATGGCTGCCGCAAAAAATTCCACGATATATAAATTTGTAGATAAGATAACTGTAAAAAATCACCTGTTGTTTATTACCGTAGATTTGACTTGCCCAAATGGAACCTCTCAATTGTTGATCGAACAATCCAGGCAGGCGAGCGCAAATCGATCATATTCATCATATGCAGGTCCGGGTATTCCGTTGATGGTGATGATCCGATCAATCCGAACTTTCTCCCCGGTTTCAAAAACCATATATTCACCATTCTGCTCCTTTACAATATGCAATATTTTGCCTTTAACTTCTTCCAGGTCTGTGCCATTTCCAAAATAAATTACCTTACTGGAACTTTTTTTCTGTTCCTTGGCAAATATGTCATCATAATAGGGATATACCGGATTATATACGGGATTCATAATTCTATAATTTATTGTTTCACATATATAATTAAGAAGTGTTACTACACCAAGATAGTTCATCAAAAAGATGATTATGGCCAACAAAAAAGCTGTGTATTAAAATTACCTGCTATTTATGATAAGCGACATTATTAAACTGCACATTTTTCACTGAAACCAAAAACCCCTCTGAAATACTACTCTTATCTCATCATTGCCGTAATTACTAAATAGTAAGTCACATTGTCATTGAAATTTAAATTTGTATAGTTTCAATAATGCAAGAAGCAACAATCAGCTTTCAATTAACTTAAGCCTATTGACATAACATTGTCACTGGCACGGTTAAATTTGCAAAAAACAGATGAGACTAACAAGAAAAAATCTTAATACCCAAATTAGAACCAGTTTTATATAATAAAGATAGAAGATGGAGCTCAGAGATATGTTTAATATAGACTACTACAATCATCTGGCGAAGGAATTTGCCAAACTTGAACCAGGATTTCCAAAGGATAAATTTGTTGATGATGTAACCATAAATATCGAAAACTTATCCCTGAACGAGAGAATGCGACAGACTTCTTTAACCCTGAAAAAATATCTGCCGGATAATTATGCCAAGGCAGTAGAATTGATGATGCTGGTAATTCCTCAAATGGAATACAGCTATACGCAATTGGTTTTCCCTGATTTTGTAGGAGTTTTTGGGCATGACCATTTTGATATTTCTATGGAAGCCCTGGCATATTTTACCTCCTATGGGTCATCAGAATTTGCGGTTCGTGAGTTTCTGGCTAGGGATATCCAAAAAACAATGAAGATATTGTATAAATGGAGCGAAAGTGGTAATCTTCACGTTAGAAGACTGGCTTCGGAGGGCAGTCGTCCCCGGTTGCCATGGTCATTCCAGCTCAGGGAAGTCATAAAAAATCCTCAATTGACCAGGCCAATTCTTGAAAATCTAAAAGCAGATCCGGAGCTGTATGTGAAAAAATCAGTTGCCAATCACCTCAACGATATATCCAAAGATTCTCCCGCATATATGTTGAACCTGGTGCAAAACTGGGGCTTGGAAAATGATCATACTTCATGGATCATAAAGAGGGCTTGCAGAACTTTGATTAAAAAAGGCCATCCCGAAGCCTTGGCACTCTTTGACTGCAACAAACAAATAGATTTGGAGATCCAGGATTTTTCTGTCAGTCATGCTAATATAAGACAAGATGAAAAATTGTTATTTTCGTTCAAGATCCGATCAAGTAGTGATAAAGTACAAAAACTCATTGTGGATTATCAAATTCATTATTGCAAAAAATCAGGTGAACGGTGGCCAAAGGTATTCAAATTGAAAGAAATAGACCTGTTTTCCGGACAAGTGGTGCAAATCCAGAAAACTCATTTATTTCGCGACCTGACTACTAGAAAACATTATAGTGGAATGCATCAATTAGATATTTTGATCAATGGAAATGTGGTACAAAGTATGGAATTCGAACTAATGGCACCAATTGTATTTTAAGATTTATCACTAAACATCCACCATGGTGAACCGTAAAAATTAATTTAAACCTAAAAAAAATATAACCGCTATGATTATTATAACAGGAGCCTCCGGGCAAGTAGGATCAAACATTATCAGAGAACTGCAAAACCAGAATAAACCGGTAAAAGCGGTTCTAAGAAACCCAAAGAAGGCTAGGAACTTTAGTCATGTAGAAGTGGCTGATTTTTTTGATCAGGAAGCCATGAAAAAAGCTTTTAAAGGTGGTGAAACTGTTTTTTTGATCACACCTGAAAACCCTTTTTCCACAGATGTATTTTCAGAGACAAAAGCAATCCTGAATAATTATAGAGCAGCTTTAGTCGATTCAGGTATAAAAAAGCTGGTGGGTTTGTCTTCCTCAGGTGCTCAACATCCGGCAGGTACTGGTAATCTTGTCATGTCCTACATGTTAGAACATGCTTTTGATGGGTTATCTGTTGAAAAAACTTTTATCCGCCCGGCTTATTATTTCAGTAATTGGTTGGGATTCGCTGATAGTGTAAGGGAAACTGGTATTCTACCCACCTTCTTTCCTCCTACCCTGAAAATTGCCATGATATCTCCAACAGATGTAGCGAAATTTGCCGCAGAAATTTTGTTAAAAGACCAGGGAGGTATATTAGAAATTAAGGGCCCTGATGCGTATAGTTCACAAGAAGTTGCAGATGCTTTTGGAAAAATATTGGGAAAAAAAGTGGAGGCACAACAAATCCCAAGGGAAAATTGGGAAACCACCTTAAAGGAAGTTGGTTTTAGTAACAATGCTACTTTCAACATGATACAAATGACAGAAGCAGTAATTGATGGTAAAACCCAACCCGACCAACAATTAATTAAACTGCCAACAGATTTAATAAGTTACTTGTCAACACAACTCAACAAATAATCATGAGGAGGAAAATCATATCGAATCTGGTAGTGACTTTAAATGGATTTATCGAAAGCTCCAAAGGTGAAATTGACTGGTGCATCATGGATGAAGAAACAAGCTAACTGAGAACTAAATTAATGAACTCATGAAACAAAATTTGGAAGAGAACAGATCGAAAACGGAAAAGACATCTGGCTCTATGGTGGAACTAATCCATACCTTTGGAAAAAGAATTTCCTACTTTCATATCAGAGTGCCATTCTTTAGCATCAGAGTGTGTTATTCCTACATCTGAGTGAGGCACTCTGATCTCAGAGTATGACAATCTAACCTCAAAGTTGTGTTATGCAAATATCAGAGTGTGGAACTCTAATGCCAGAATGAATCCCACTCACTTAAATGTGGCAGGTTCTCATGTAAAATTAAATACGGTTGTAGTGAAATTACCTTGCTCTGCAACTAATTGAGCAGCGAACTTTTTGATTTAAAACTTTTAATCATGATATCATAAGGTAGTACTTTCCATGGCTTGTAAAATCTCTTTTCTGGCTTCCTCTGAAGATGGTTTTGGAGCATTTACATTTACAATCTTACCCATTTTGTCTATTATAATATACCGGGGTACACCACGTATTAAATAATCCTCATGAATAGAGCTTTCCTGAGCATTGATTTGGTAACCACCCATTTTATGTTTAGATACATAGTTTCGCCATTTTTCCAGGTCATCTTCTACTGACACATATAGAAAAGCAACATCACCACTACCGGATAGTTCCTTCTCCAACTGCATGGTAACCGGAAGTTCCTTGACGCATGGTGGACACCAGGTTGCCCATACATCGATGTAAACTGTTTTTCCCATTAAATCACTTAACAGGAAACTCTTGCCATCAATAGTCAAACCTGTAATTTCTGGTGCAATAGACCCGGGCACCAACAGCATATTCTTTTCATATTCCCTTTCCAATATAGTCATATAATTTGAACCTGGATATTGTTCCTGAAATTGATTAAATACACGATCAGCCTCGGGAGTTAAATTGCCATTGCTCAAATGGTCGAAATACAAATACCTTGATATGAAAAAATCTTTGAATTGTTCCGGCATATCAGCTTCTTGTATGGTATTGTAAACTAATTGGGGAACTTGTTCTTTTTTCAAATCTTGATTATTCCATAAAGGATTATTTATTTCAAAGTCCTGGTATAAGGCCAGTCCCGTAGCATAATTGGGTGCTCCGGATGTCAAAAGGAGGGTGTCCCAAACCATTGAAACAGATTCGTCTTTATAC